>DATLWH010000220.1:0-13209 GCA_035576505.1 Thermoanaerobaculia bacterium
GGGACGTCAACCTCGGTCTCAGCTTCAGCGGCCGCCAGGGTTATCCGCGGCCGTTCCGTTCCAGCGTGAGCGGGCTGGCGGGCGGCACGATCACAACCGTGCTCAATCCGATCGGCGACATCCGGTTTGCCAACGTCTACGAGACCGACCTCCGCCTGGCCAAGGATTTCCGGATCATGAACAGAGTGGGCATGACCATCTCGGGCGATCTGTTCAACGCTCCGAACGAGCGCACCATCCTGCAGCGCGAGACATCCATTCTGAGGAATGCCGCCCCATCGAGCACCAATCCGACCGGTGTGACCTCCAACCCGGCCGGCAACCGCATCACCGAGATGCAATCGCCGCGCATCTGGCGTCTCGGCGCGAAGTTCACCTTCTGAGTTTTCATCCAGCCCTGGACCGAAAAGCCCGCCGGAGCCTCTCCGGCGGGCTTTTTTCATTTACATCGTTACAGAAGATTTGCTACGCTCCGCTGTAACCTGCCTGGGTTCGCAATGATGGCGGGATTCAACAAACGGATCGTCGCGAACAAGGCTTTGAATCTCAGGGCTTGCAGCTTGGGTGTCAAATCGCACTCAAGCCATTGATGACAAAGATCTTGGCAGATGTTGGCCTCCGGGCTGGCGTTCTGCACAGAGGGTGTCAGGTCACACTTTGAGAAAGGAGCCGATATGAAACGATATACCCCTCCCAGGTTGTTGGCGGTCGTGGCCGCCCTATGCATCTCGCTGCTTGCCATCAGCGCGTTTGCTCAGTTCCAGACCGGCAATATCTACGGCAAAGTCCAGGCGAAGGACGGAAGCGCACTGCCCGGCGTTACCGTCGTGCTCACAGGCGTTGGAGCACCGCAGACGTCGATCAGCGACGCCCAGGGCGATTTCCGATTCATTGGTCTCTCTCCCGGAACCTACACGTTGAAGGCCGATCTGGCGGGCTACGGGACTTCCACCCGTGCCGGCGTCTCGGTCAATATCGGCCGGAATGCCGATGTGACGATGACGCTGAACCCGTCCGTCGCGGAATCGATCACCGTCACGGCCGAAGCGCCGCTGCTCGACATCCGCAAGGCCGGCGACTCGACCAGCGTCTCGAAGGTCGAACTGGAGAAGATCCCCAGCGGCCGCGATCCGTGGGCGGTCATGCAGACCACCCCATCCATTCAGGTCGACCGCATCAACGTCGGCGGCAGCCAGTCCGGACAGCAGTCGGTCTACGTCGCCAAGGGAGCGCAGTCGACCGACAACACCTGGAACATGGACGGTGTGAACATCACCGACATGGGCGCGACCGGCAGCACGCCGCTGTACTTCGACTTCGACTCGTTCGAAGAAATGCAGGTGACCACGGGCGGCTCGGATCCACGCATCATGACCCCGGGCGTGCAGCTCAACATGGTCACCAAGCGCGGATCGAACGATTTCCGCGGCTCGGGCCGTTACTTCTACGCGCCGGGCAGCCTGCAGACGAAAGCGAACATTCCGTCCGAGGCGGTCGGGTACCTCGCAGCCACCAACAAGATCGACTTCAACCGCGAGTACGGTGGGGAGGTGGGTGGGCCGATCTGGCGCGATCACCTCTGGGCCTGGGTGGCCGACTCGGAGCAGAAGATCTCGAACACCGGCACGCAGAGAATCGGTCAGTTCATCCTTCCGGACAACATCATCCTTCGCGACAAGAACGCCAAGATCAACGCGCAACTCCTGCCGAGCAACAGCGCGGTCGGCTTCTATACGTTCGGCGACAAGGGCCGCAACGCCCGTAACCTCTCTCCCACTCGTCCGTTCCCGACCTCGTGGAAGCAGTCAGGACCGACCAAGGTCGACAAGATCGAAGACACGCAGATCGTCGGATCGAGCCTCTACGTCACCGGCATGTGGTCGAAAGTGTCCGGAGGTTTCGGTCTCTTCGCCAACGGCGGACAGGGACTGAGCGCGCCACCTGCCGTCTTCGATGCCGCTTCCGGCGCGTGGGCTCAAAACTTCTTCACTTATCAGACCGATCGTCCACAGAAGCAGTACCGGCTCGATGGGTCCAAGTTCTTCGACCTCGGCTCGATGAATCACGAGCTGAAGTTCGGTTTCGGATATCGCGACACGCCGGTCACTTCATCGACGACGTGGCCCGGTCCGGCTGCCGGCTTCTGGGAGCTCAACTCGGTGGCGCCATCGGATTGCACAGCCGCGGGGCTTGCGTCGACCTGCCAGATCGCCGCACTGACGCGCGCTTCGGCCAAGGCCTATGGCGAGAAATACCGCGATCTGTACGCCGGCGACACGATCCTCATGGGCAATCTGACCTTGCAGGCCGGGTTGCGCATGGACCGTCAGCAGTCGCTCAACCTCGCCTCGTCTGCCGCGGCGAACCCGGTCATCGGCACGCCGATCACCCTGCCTTGCGCTCCCGGTGCCGGTCTCCCCTGTACCGGCGGCACGTTCACCGGCAGCCTCAGCACGCTGACCTTCAATGGCGATGCCAGGAAGCTTGCCTGGAATACCGTCAGCCCCCGCCTCGGACTCACCTACGCTCTGGGAGCCGATAAGAAGACTCTGCTGCGCGCTGCATACAATCGTTATGTCAGCCAGATGGGGGCCACCGTTTCCAACGCCAGTCCCACCGGTCTGGACAGCTACTTCTACTTCTACGGCGTCGACGCCAACCACGACAACATCATCCAGCGCAACGAGTTGTTGCAGTTCTATGGTTCGAACTACATCGATCCGTTGCACCCGAACCTGGCCACCAGCTCGACCCGTGTCGACTACGGGATGAAGGCGCCGAAGACCGATGAATTCATCCTCGGGTTTGACCGCGAGCTGATGTCCGATTTCTCGGTCGGCATGAACTTCACCTACCGCCACTACACCGACCTCGTCGGAACACGTTATGAAAAGACGCAGGGCGCAGGCAACTACTACACCCGCGCCGATTGGGTAGTCTCCACCACACATCCGACCGCTGGAGGCACGTTCACGGAGCCAGCGTCGGCCGGCGGCAATGTGATCGTCCTTCCAAAGGTGCCTGTCTACGTCATCGCTCCGGGAGTCCCGGCACCGTTGTTCGCCGTCATCACCAACCTTCCGGGCTACACCCAACGCTACGAAGGGGTGGAGCTTACGGCCACGAAGCGGATGTCGCACAAGTGGATGTTCCGCGCGAACGCCAGCTGGAACAGTTACACCGAACAGTGCAGCGCCGAGGCCTTCCCCAATCCGACGCCGTATCTCGGAAACTGTCCGGGTGGTCAGGTCGTCACCCGTTCGGCCGGCTCGGGAGCCTTCGGCAACGTCTTCATCAACTCGAAGTGGAACGCCAACATCACGGGGCTCTATCAACTGCCGTGGGATGCGAACATCGGCGCGAGCTTGACGGCGCGCCAGGGCTACCCGTCCGTCTGGCGTGATCAGGTCCGCGGCATCAACGGCGGTGCGACGTATGTGGTCGGTGGCGCTCCGAACCGGCAGGAGGTCATTCTTCAACCGGTCGGCACGACCCGCTTCGACAACGTCTACGAGCTCGATCTGCGCGCGGCGAAGGACATCCGCTTCATGAACCGCGTCGGTTTGACGCTGTCGGCCGATCTGTTCAACGTCCCCAACCAGCGCACGATCCTGCAGCGGCAGACGCGGCTCTTCACCTCTGGCGCTTCCTTCAGCCAGGGCGACAACATCACCGAGATGCAATCGCCACGCGTGTGGCGTCTCGGAGCCAAATTCACGTTCTAGTCCTGCCATCAACCTGACTCGACGGCCGCCGGGGAATTTCCCCCGGCGGCCTTTTTTTTGGCGTTGACGAAATCCCGGAACGCTTTCCAAGGGGGACCAATTGAAGAAGACGTTTTTCCTCGCCTTCGCTCTCATCGGTGTGGCCTCGATGCTCGCGGCATCGGAAGACTGGCGCGGCAACAACCGGCTGGCCGGCTACATCGTCGACAAGGCCACGGGCAAGCCGGTAGCCAACGCCAAGGTCATGTTGCGCATCCAGAAGGGTGCCAAAGGCGGCCCGGACGTCAGCGCCGACGCAAACGGCAAATGGGCCATGCTCGGGCTCAGCTCCGGTATGTGGAACATCGATGTCGAGGCGCCCGGCTACGTCGTGCGCCAGATCGGCAATGTCCAGATCAGCGAAGGCGCGCGCGTTCCGCCGATGAAGATCGAGATGGAGCCCGCCGTGGTCGCCGCCGCGGCGGCACCGGAAACACCCACCGAGGTCGTGAAGGTCGGCGGCCAGGTGGTCTCGAAAGAGATCGCCGACGCGGTTGACGCCGGCAACAACGCCCTCGGCGCCAAAAACTACAAGGAGGCAATCTCCTCGTACGAGAAAGTCTCCGCGGCCATGCCCGACTTCATGCCGATCCGGTTCGCCCTGGCCCGCGCCTACTACGGCGCCGGCGATCTGAAGAAAGCCGTGGCCACCATGGGCGAGGTCTACAACGCGGATCCGGCGAACGCCAAGAACGCCATGCTCTACGCCAACATGCTCCTCGAAGACGGCCAACTGGAGAAGGGGAGAGCCATCGTCGACAAGCTGCCGGCGGACGCGGTCGATGCCACGGCCCTGACGAACATCGGCATCGTGCTGATGAACAAGAAGCAGCCGGCTGCCGCGCGCGACTACTTCACGAAAGTCATCGAAGCCAATCCGAAGGAATCCGAGGGTTACTACTATCGCGGCCTGGCCGCGCTGCAGGCCGGGAAGGCGAAGGAAGCGAAGCCCGATCTCGAAAAGGTGATCGAGCTCGCGCCGAACAGCGATCAGGCCAAAGAGGCGAAAGAGTACTTGAAGTCGATCAAGTAACCGGTCATGTCCGTCCGGTCCCTTGTTTCACGAACGGCGATCATCATCGGTGCGGCACTTCTGGCCGCCTGTCATGGCTCGCGGGGCGCGGTCGATGGCCGCGCCCCCATCATCATCATCTCCATCGATACTCTTCGTTCCGATCACCTTCCTGCCTACGGCTACACGAAAGTCGAGACACCGGCCATCGATCGCTTCCGTGGCGATGCCATCCTTTTCGAGCACGCCTATTCGCATTGCCCTCTGACGCTCGTGTCACACGCCAGCGTTTTCACCGGGCTGCTGCCCGCGGATCACGGCATCCGCGACAACCTCGGTTACGACCTCAATCCGAAGGCGAAGACGCTGGCCGAGCTGCTGAAGTCGAAAGGGTATGCCACCGGTGGTGCGGTCTCGGCAGTCGTACTGCGAGGCGAGACCGGCATCAGGCGCGGCTTCGATTTCTGGGAAGACAACATTGACATCGACCCCACGTACCTCAGCATCGGCCGCGCACAGCGAAGCGGTGAGGTCACGCGCGCGCTGGCGGAGAAGTGGATCGGGCAGCACGACCGCGACGCGCAGCCGTTCTTCTTCTTCTTTCACATCTACGAGCCCCACACGCCGTATGAACCGGTCGAGCCGTTCCGGTCGCGGTACCCTTCGGCCTACGACGGGGAGATCGCCACCGCCGACCAGATCGTCGGCAAGTTCCTCGACTACCTTCGCGCCGAGGGCATCTACGACCGCGCCACCATTCTTTTGATGTCCGATCACGGTGAGGGGCTCGGCGATCACGGCGAAGACGAGCACGGCGTCCTTCTGTACCGCGAGACGCTGCAAGTACCGCTGATGCTCAAGCTGCCGAAAGAAGCGCGGAAGGGGACGAGCGTCTCGGCGCCGGTGCAGCTCATCGATGTCTTTCCGACGATCGCCAGCGCTTTCGGAGTGCCGCAAACGCTCGCGGGGCGTTCGCTCCTCGACATCGCAGATGCCGGCTCGACGGAAGATCGCCCGATCTACTCGGAAACCTACTATCCGCGGCTTCACTTCGGCTGGAACGATCTTCACTCGCTCATCTCCGGTGCCAAACACTACATCCACGCCAGCGATCCGGAGCTTTACGATCTGGCCGCGGATCCCGCGGAGACGAAGAACGTTCTGCTCGACGACCGGCGCACGTACGTGGCGTTGCGGGAACGGATCAGGCCGTACATCAAAGGTCCAGCCTCACCGTCCGCGGTCGACGATGAACAGAAGCAGCAGCTCATCGCCCTCGGCTATGTTGGGTCCACCGTCACCACCGCGCCCGATGCCGTTCTCCCCGACCCGAAGAAGAACATCGGCAAGGCGAACGCCATCAGCCAGGCCTTCCGTCTTTTCCGCGATCAGAAGTATCAGGAGACGCTGGCTGTCACGGGCGGTCTGTTGCGCGACAACCCCAACATGCTCGACATCTGGGCGCTCCAGTCGCGCGCCCTCGCCAAGCTCGATCGCCGCGAAGAAGCCATTGAGGCCGCAAAGCAGGGACTGCGCGTCTCTCCGAACACCGCCTCGCTTGCGGTGACCGTGGCCAATCTATCGCTCGAGCTCGGCCGTCTCGATGACGCCGAGGCCCATGCGAAGCTCATCCTGAAACAAACGCCTCACGATGCCCATGAGGTGCTGGCCAGGGTGGCGCTGCGCCGGAAGGATTTTGCGAAAGCGCGCGCGGAGGCGAATGCCGCGTTCGACAACGAAAAGAACCGCCCCGGCAATCTGATGCTGCTCGGCCAGATTGCCCTGGAGGAAGGGAAGCTCGACGACGCTCTCCGTTACTTCGACCAGGCCGCCGCGATCCGTCCGACATTGCCGCGGCTCAACTTCTTCCGGGGCGATACGCTCGCGCGGATGGGCCGGGCGGAGGAGGCCGAGACGGCGCTCCAGGCGGAGATCAGGATCTCTCCGACCGATCCGCAGCCATACAAGAATCTCATCCTGCTCTACGCGGTCGAGGGGAGGAACGACGCGGCCACGCAGCTGATCTTCGCCCTGGAGAAGGCATCGCCCACGCCGCCATCGTACGTGGCCATCTCCGAGACACTGAAGACGATTGGGGACGCGAAGGGATCGCGGTTCTGGGCCTCGCGCGGTCTCAGCCGATTCCCGGCCGACCGGCAGTTGCAGGCGCTTTACCGGGGTTGAAGTTGAGCGCTCTCAATGAATGGCCCGCACTTCATTCGACGCGCAGCGGTAGCCGCCGTTGAGAACGACGCTGCGCGGTAGTGGCGGGAACAGCGTCAGATCGTAGCCGGCTGCCTTGAATGTCAATCTCGCGGCTCGATCGCCCGAGGCCAAACCGGAAGCAAAGCCCTCCGCGCGATTGCGCTCCAGTACGACGTTGTTCCAGGTCACCAGAAAGTAGGGCGCCTCAGGCCGTTCGTCGTCACCAGTGAGCAGCGGCGAGGGAACCATCAGCAGCGGCAGCCGCCGTACCTTCACACCGCTTGCAGCGAGGTCTTGAGCGCTGCGATCGAGGAAACGCTGCAGCCTCGTCGCATCGGGATCGTGCTGGAAGTTGATGACGGCGTCACGAGCATCGCTTTGGAGCGCATACGTCTTCTCCATCGCGCGCCACTCGCTGGAGGGAGCCGCGGCGCCGATCCTGCCGCCGAGCACGACGTCGCCGACGAGCGCGTCAACCGAACCGTCACCGTGGGGAAGGAGCGTCACGATCGAGTCGAGATCGAATCCCGCTCCCCCTCCCAGCGTCGCCATCAGTTCCGGCGTGTGCGGCAGTTCGTGAATGAAGCGCACCGGACGTCCATACAGTGCCGCCAGCTCCTTCGCCGCGCGTTGCACGGCTCCGGCATAGCGGACCACGCCCTCCGGCGAATCGAACTCCTCGACCGGCACGCGGTCACGGCCCATGAGCGCGAGCGCGCGAGGTTCGACGCTGTGGATCGAGATCCAGGCCGTGTTCGGGGTGAGCAGGACCTGGCCGTTGTGAAAAGAGGTTGCGCCGGTGGTCCAGCGCGCTTTCCATCGCTCATCGAGTGACTTCGGCAGACCGTCGAGGAGCACCCGAACCATGCTGGCGTCCTCCTCGCGGTTGTGCTGCTGGTTGGGCCGGTTGACGAAGACAACGCTGCCTTCAGCGGTCCGCGCGACCGAGAAGGGATCGCGCGGCCACGGCGTCAGCGGGCGGTTGAAGTTGTCGATGAAATCGATCCGGAGAGCGGCCAGATCGTTCCCGAGTGCGACTCGCGTCGCCTCGTCGCCGACGACGACAATCCGCCGTTCCGGCGCCGAGGCTCGCACGGCGGAGAGGAATCGCCTGGCCTCATCCGTCTTCACGAATCGAGAATTGATCGAGAAGATCGAGGCTTCGATTCTCTCCGAACCGCTCGTCAGGATGCGCGCTCCGGCGGTGGCGGCATCAACAAACCTGCCGCGGCTCGGGCGCGTCACAAGGCCTGCCGATACGGTCAACGCCTCGGCGGTATCGAAGCTGATCGGCGCCACGCGGTTCAGCTCATTGACCGCGGCGCGGCGAAGCCCTTCCGGAAGCGACGGGCTCAGTGAGGCCGGCAGGATCGTGTCGACGACGCGTCGGTAGGCATCATCATCGGCGTAACGCAAAGGGTCGAGCACCTGGAAGACGACCAGCATGCGCAGCTCTTCGGGGGAAACGTGGTGCGCGATGCGCGCGCCGCGCGCGCGTACGAGGGCCGTGGCGTAAGTCTTCACAGCGCTCTGAAGCGAAGCGTCGCGCGAGAGCAGCGCGGAGCCGAGGTTTCGGAAAATCCCCGGCACGACATCAGGATTCGATGATGCGATGAGATCGAGCTCCGCCGGCGGAACCTGCGCGATCAACGCCCGCGCGAACGGCTCGGCGGTTTCCGGCAGCGGCCAGCCTGTGGCCGGCAGCGGAGGGATCGGCGGAAGATCGACCGGCCTGGAACGAAGCGAGCCGGTCAGAGCGCAGGCTGCTGCGATCACCGCGATGGTGTGGCCGACGGTGCGGCCGACGCTGCGACCCTTTCGCGCCACGGCGTCGTGAACCTGCGCGCCGCGAGCACGAATTCCGCGATCTGCGGCGCCGGGAAGGTATCCTTCGGCCGATCTGATGAACCGCCATCGCCTTTCGTTGTTCGCACTCGCCGCGCTCGGAGTCATCGCCTGTCATCGCGAGCCGTCGTCAACCGCGATCAGGCGTCACGACAACGTCGACGTCATCCTTGTAACGATCGACACGCTCCGCGCGGATGCCGTCGGTTACTCGGGCAACACGCGCGTGAAGACGCCGTTCCTCGACCGCCTCGCCGCCGAGGGGGTCATCTTCACGAACGCGCACGCGCACAACGTCGTCACGCTCCCCTCGCACGTCAACATCCTGACCGGTCTCTATCCGTATCAGCACGGTGTTCATGACAACGCCGGCTTCAAGCTCGACCCGAAGAACGAGACCCTGGCCACGATGCTCAAGCGGGCCGGATACACGACCGGCGCGTTCATCGGCGCGTATCCCCTCGATGCCCGCTACGGTCTGAATGCCGGGTTCGATGTCTATGACGACAACTACGGCAAAGGGGCGGCATCGCTCGATTTCTCCAACCAGGAGCGGCCGGCGGCCGCCGTCCTCGACGTGGCCACGCGCTGGTGGCGTGCCAGCGAGGGGAAGAAACGCTTTCTCTGGGTTCACCTTTATGACGCGCACGCGCCCTACCGTCCGCCCGAGCCGTTCGCTTCCGAATACGCCGCCAATCCCTACCTCGGCGAGGTGGCCTCGGTCGATCATGCTCTTGCCAGCCAGCTCGCGCCGCTCATCGACGCCGACCCCAACGCGCTCGTCATCGTCACTGCCGATCACGGCGAGGGCCTTGGCGACCACGGTGAGCTGACACACGGCCTGTTCGCCTACGAGGCCACGCTGAAGATTCCGCTCATTGTCCGGATGCCGGGCCTCCAGCATCGCGTCGAGCCGGCGTACGTCCGTCATGTCGATATCGTTCCCACCGTCCTTGACGCGCTCGCGATTCCTAAGCCGGCCGTCCTTCCCGGCACCTCGCTCCTCGGGAAGATCGAGCCGCGTGATGCGTATTTCGAGGCGCTCTCGGCCTCGCTGAACCGCGGATGGGCTCCGCTCACCGGCGTCATCCATCGCGGCGAGAAATACATCGAGCTGCCGGTGGCGGAGCTCTACGACTTGCCTAAGGACCCGCGCGAGTTGACGAACCTCCGTACCGAACGCCGCCGCGAGGTGGAGGAAGCGCGCCAGCTTCTGACCGGCATGCACGCCAGCACTGCCTCGGCGCGTAATGTTTCACCCGAGGAGGTGGCCCGGTTGCGAAGCATCGGCTACCTCAGCGGTACGGCATCGGCGAAGGCGGCCTACACGGCGGCGGACGACCCGAAGAACCTCGTCGCGCTCGACAACAAGATGCACGACGTCATCGAAGCGTATGAGCGCCACGACCTCCCGCGCGCGTTGGCGCTGGCGAAAGAGATTGTGGCCGCCCGCCCGGAGATGGCCGCGGGCCGCGAGTTGCTCGCCTTCGTGCTGCAACAGAGCGAGAACGTTCCGGCGGCGATCGACAATCTACGCGAAGCCATCCGCCATGGTGGCCAGACCGCCGGGACGCGGGTGCAACTGGGATTGCTGCTCACGGAATCGGGGAAGACGGCCGAGGCTGTGGAGATCCTGGCGCCGCTCGCATCCGGCAGCGATCCCGATGCCCTCAACGCTTACGGCATCGCACTGGCCGACGAGGGGAAAGCCGATGAGGCAGTGCGGCAGTTCAATCGCGTGTTGCAGATCGATCCGAACAACGCGCCGGCGCTGCAGAACCTCGGGATCGTGGCGCTACGGCACGACGATGTGGCCTCGGCGCAGGCCTATCTCGGGCGCGCGCTCGCCCTCAACCCGCGCCTCCCGCTCGCGCTCAACACGCTGGGAGTCGTCTTTGCGCGGCAGGGCGACTACGCCCACGCCGTTGAGTCGTGGAACAGCGCCGTCGCCGTCGATCCGCGCCAGTACGACGCCCTCTTCAACGTTGGCCTTGTGGAAGGGCGAGCCGGTCACGCCAACCAGGCGCGCGCCGCCCTGGAACGATTCGTGGCCACCGCGCCGAAGGATCGTTACGCCGCGGATATCGCGACGGCGCGGCAGGCGTTGGCCGCGTTGCCGTAGCGTTGGTCTAAACTATTGGCATTGCACGCAGACCTCTCCGAGTTCGAATCCCGTATCGGCCACACCTTCCAGCGGCGAGAACTTCTCACGCGCGCGCTCACGCACAAGTCGTACTCGCACGAGGCCAAGAACGACTCGCTGCGCGATAACGAAACCTTCGAATTCCTGGGCGACTCCGTTCTCGGTTTCGTCATCGGCGATCTTCTCTTCTGTCGATTCCCCGAGCTCGACGAAGGGGCGCTGTCGAAGATGAAAGCCTTTCTCGTCAGCGCCACGAGCCTGGCCGAGAAGGCGCGCGTGTATGGCATGGGAGAAGTGCTCTTCCTCGGCGTCGGCGAGGAGAAGTCCGGCGGCCGGAAGAAAGACTCGCTGCTGGCCAACCTCTTCGAAGCGATGCTGGCGGCGGTTTACCTCGATGGCGGCATCGACCCCGTGAGACAGCTCATCGAGCGCACCTTCATGCCGGATCTCGAGGCCATCGACGAGCAGAACCTCCTGTTTCAGGACTACAAGACCGCGCTCCAGGAACAGGCCCAGGGGAGTGGTTTGGCTTTGCCGGAGTACAGCGTCGTCGGTGAGGTGGGACCCGATCATGACAAACGGTTTATCGTCGAAGTGAGAGTCGGCAACCTCGTGACGCGCGGCGAGGGTTCGTCAAAAAAAGAGGCGCAGCAGCAGGCGGCCAAGCATGCATTGCGCGAATCCCCGCCGGACGCCTAGGGTCATCGCCGCGGCTTTGATCGTGGCGATCGGCCTGACCACGGCGCATTCGCAGACGGCGCGCAACCCGGACCTCACGCGCATTCGCGCCGAAATCGAACGGCTCCGCAAGCGCCTCGACGATGTCCGCACGGAGACCCGCAGCGCGGAGCATGATCTGGAAGAAGCCGACCTCGAGCTCGGGATCAGGACGAACGAGCTGCAGCTGGCCATCGACATGCAGGCGCAGCTCGAGCAGCAGCAACACGAGATCGAGCTGCAGATTACGTCGATTGCGTCGAACATCGCCCGGGAAAAGGAGTTTCTTCGCAAACGGCTGGCCGCCCTTTACCGTCTCGGCAATCTCAGCTACATCCGCCTGCTGCTGTCGATCGATGACCGCCGCGACCCCGTGCAGGCCGTGTCGATGCTCAGCTTCCTGGTCTCGCGCGATGCGCGGGCGGTTTCGCGCTTTCAGGCCACCCGCGAGCAATTGCGTGCCCGCTACGCCGATCTCGCCGACCGCCAGCAGAAGCTGGCCGGCGTGCGGCGCCTCGTCGAGCAGCGCCAGCGGTCCATGGCCGTGGCGCGCGCGAGAAAAGAGAGGATGCTGGCGTCGCTCCGGAGCGAGGGGAGCCAGTCCGAGCAGAAGCTGGCCGAGCTCGAAGAAAAAGCGAAGCGGCTCGAGCATCTTCTCGACGTACTGGCCCGTCAGAACGGGGCGGCCGTGGCAGCGATCGACATCCGCACCGTGCAGGGCGCGCTGGCGTGGCCGGTTCAGGGAAAGATCATCGAGAGCTTCGGAAAGCAACGGAATGCAAAATTTTCGACCGTCACCTTCAATAATGGCCTCAAGATCGCGGCGGCGCCCGGTATCGAGGTACGCTCCGTGTTCGCGGGAACAGTTCTATTTTCTCAGTGGTTCAAGGGATACGGCAATCTGGTGATTCTCGATCACGGCAACCGCGTTTTCTCACTCTACGGCAACTTGAAGGCGCCCGCCGTCGCCGTTGGCGACCGCGTCAACGCTGGACAGGCCCTTGCAGGAGTCGGCGAGTCGGAAGACGCGCATTCCGGGTATCTCTACTTCGAGATCCGGCAGGACAACAAGCCTGAAGATCCGCAGAAATGGCTGCGGTAACGAGCACGACGATATGAGCAAAAAGAAAGTCCTCTTCCTATCTGTTTCCGTGGCCCTCCTCCTTTCTCTCCTCGGGGGCGCGCTGTTCGGGCAGGCCACGCAAAAGAACAACGTCTACCGCTACCTCAGCATCTTCAGCGAGGTCCTCGACCTGGTGCGGAACAACTACGTGGAACAGGTGCCGCCCGATCAACTGATGGACGGGGCCTTCTCCGGCGTCACCGATGCCATTGACGAGTTCAGCTATTACGTTCCCCCAGCGCAGATGGCGGCGTACAAGAACTTCTCCGATGTCGAAGACAACGGCGTCGGACTCATCGTCACCAAACGCTTCGGATACGCGTTCGTCATCGCCGCCGTTCCGGGCTCTCCTGCCGCGAAAGCGGGCATCGAGCGCGGCGACTTCATCGAGAAGATCGAC
>DATLWH010000221.1:0-9024 GCA_035576505.1 Thermoanaerobaculia bacterium
CCGCCCTCATGAGAGCCATCATCACCGGCGCATCAAGCGGCATCGGCGCCGCGCTGGCGCGCGAGCTGGCCCGGCGCGGCTGGACGATCGCCCTGCTGGCGCGGCGGGGAGACCTGCTCGATGCGCTTGTCAAAGAGCTGCCGGCGCAATCGGTCGCGCTGCCGTGCGATGTCACGGACGCGGGCGCGGTACGCGACGCTGTGAACAGAGGGCAGGAGGCGCTCGGCGGTCCGTTCGATCTCGCGGTGGCCAACGCCGGGGTGGGCATCCCTTCGCACGCCTCGAAATTCAACCTCGCCGACGCCGAGCTGATGATGCAGGTGAATATCCTCGGCATGTTCAACCTTTTCGACGCTGTGATCCCCTCGATGATCGAGCGCCGTTCCGGCCGCTTTGCCGGCATCGCATCGCTGGCGGGGCTGCGCGGACTGCCGACGTCGTCGGTCTACTCGGCGACGAAAGCGGCCATGCAGGCCTTTCTCGAGGCCAGCCGCGTCGATCTGTTGCAGTACGGCGTCGGTGTGACGACCGTCAATCCCGGCTTCATCATCACGGCCATGACCGAGAAGAACCGCTTCAAGATGCCGTTCCTGATGAAGGTCGACGATGCCGCGCGCGTGATCGCGGACGGAATCGAGCGAGGCAAGCGCGTCGTCGAGTTCCCGCGGCCGATGTCGCTCCTGATGCGCGTGGCCAGGCTGCTCCCCGCGGCGGTGTGGGATCGCGCCACCGGCGGGTACGCAAAGCGCAAGGTCGATGCGGACAAGGCGAACCGATGAAGCGCGATTTCAAAGCCACTTCCGTCGTGCGGCTTTGGGCGTTCCGGCACGTCTTTCTCCTCTACTTCACCAAGCCCGCGGTGCTCGAAGCGAACGAGCGCCGCTGCGAGGTGCGCATCCCTCTGAACTGGCGGACGAAGAATCACCTCAAGTCTATGTACTTCGGCGCGCTCTGCATCGGCGCCGACGTCGCCGGCGGCCTGATCTGCTTCTATCTCATGAAGGTGATGAAGGTCCGCCTGTCGTTCGTCTTCAAAGCCGTCCGGGCCGAGTTCCTCAAGCGCGCCGAGGATGACGTTCACTTCTCCTGTGAAGACGGCGAAGCAATCCAGGCGCTCGTCCGCCGGGCCATCGAAAGCGGCGAACGAGAGGAAACGACGGTCCATGTCACCGCGCGCGTGCCGAAGAAACTCGGCGACGAACCGGTGGCGCAGTTCGAGATGACGCTGTCGGTGAAGGCCATCAAGTAGATCAGTGGATTCGTCGATCGGTTGGCAAGGAACCGGCGGCACGTTTCGTGGCTTCCGTCCGGGATCCCCGAATCAACGAATCAACCAATCCACTGATCCACGAATCGACTAATCTACTGTGCACATGCTGCAGCCGATCGGCGTTTACGGCGGACGCGAGCTCGTCACGCTCCTTCAGGAGCGCTGTGCCTCGTACGCCTTTCTCGATGATGGCGAACGGGAGCGTTGCCGCATCGTGATCGTCGATGTCGATCCCCTCGGCATTGGCGAGTGCCCGCCGCGGAAGAGCCTCGTCCGCATCGTGCTCTACGACGATGAGCTCCCCGGCGACCGCCGCGACGGCGACCTCCGCATCCAGCGCGCCAGCTTCCTCGCCCATCCCGACGACACGCTGGCCATCGCCTCCGACCTGGCCCGCACCGTGATCCACGCCTCGAGCCTCGAGACCGAGGTCGCCTATCTCACGCATATCCACGACCTCATGACGATCACCGATGCGAATGCCGTTTCCGAGCAGATCACGCGCACGGTGCTCGACCTGCTCGGTCTGACGCGGGGAACCTTGTTTCTCCACGACCCGCGCGTGGAGCGGTACGTCGTCAGCTTCAGCACCGACCCCGAGGTCCGCGAGACGGGGGAGTTCCTGCCCGGTATCCCTCCCGGCCTTCTGCAGAAAGCGCTCTCGTCGGGTAAGTCGTTTGCCGCGGACCGAAGCGTGGGGATGATCGTGATGCCGATGCAGGTCCAGCACGATCTCGTCGGCGTCATCCGCGTGGCCCTCGGGCCGCACGACCCGCTCGACGACGAGGGAGCGGCGAACGTCACCCGCTACCTCCACTCCGTCTCCTCGGTGCTGAGCAACATCTACCAGCTCACGCGCAGCCGCGACCTGGCCATGCGCGATGACCTGACCAAGGCCTACAACCGCCGCTTCCTCGAGTCGTACCTGGACGAGGAGATCGAGCGCGCCCGCCGCTACAACGCCATGTGCAGCATCATCTTTCTCGATCTCGACGACCTCAAGACGGTCAACAACGCCCACGGCCACCTGGCCGGCTCGCGGACGCTGCAGGAAGTGGCCAAACGCATCCTGGCCGCGGTGCGAGGCATCGACAAAGTCGTCCGCTTCGGCGGCGACGAGTTCTGCATCATCCTCCCGCAGACCGATCAGGAGCAGGCCATCGCCGTCGCCCATCGCGTGCGGCGGGCGATGACCGCATCGCCCTTCCACCTCGGCGACGGCATCGACATCTCCATCAGCGCCAGCTTCGGCATCGCCACCTTCCCGACCCACGGCACCCAGAAGGACGACCTGATCCGCCAGGCCGACGCAGCCATGTACCGCGTCAAATCGACGACGAAGAACGCGGTCGGAGTGGCTCTGGCAGGGGACGGCAAGGCCAGCTCGCGAGCCTAGGACCCGGATCGCCGGTGTCCTCTGGAGCGCTGGCGTCCTCGCCGGCTGGACAGTCGGAGCCTGCCCTGAGCGAAGCCGAAGGGTCTCGGCGCCGCGACGGCACGTTTGACTACACCAGGGCGGCGGGACGGCACCGCTGCGGTTTCACAGGAAAAACGGCACGCCGGTTCAATACCCAGGCAGAACTGCGCCGTAGGAGACCGCCATCGTTGACGTCCGCGGCCCAGACAGCCAGGAATTCATCATTGATTAGGTCCAGACCGTCAACGGTAAGCAATAGTTCGCCGTGAAAGACCAAGAGTTCGCCGTGAATGGGACAGATTTGCTGTGAATAGGGACAAGTTCGCTATGAATGAGGTCGGCGACCTCAAAATTGACAAAAACTTGCTCATGAATGAGGTCCGCGACCTCGTCAAAGACGAGAATCTGCTCATGAATGCCGACCGCGACCTCGAAATCGACAAATAGTTCGTCATGAATGAGGTCCGCGTCCCCAATGTTGACAAAAATTTGCTCATCGATGGATTCCGCGACCTCACCGATGGCCATCAAGAGAGCGGATAACTCCAAACCGAGAGAGTGGCTTCAGCGCACAGCTCCTCAATCGGTTTCGTCCGGATCAGGTCAGGTGAGCAAGAGGAAAGGGGTGTAGACTTCAATCCTCACCAAAAGCCGCGGGGAACCAATGAGCTTGAAGAATCAGCTGCTGTTCTTGCTATTTGCTCTGCTCGCCTTCGGTCTGTTTCTGCCAGATACGGGGCACGCCTTCACCCCGCGCAGCGGGTTCAAGAAGGTGAGGATCGGGTATCTCTTTCCGCAGCCGAACGCCAGCGCCGCGGCGCAGCTCATCAGCGAGACGGATGCCGAGTTGGTGGCAAGCTACCCCGCTGCCCTCATCGCTTACGCTCCGGATGCTGTTGTGGACGGTATGGCGCAGCGTGCCGCAGCGCTCCAGCTCGAATTCACGGTCCTGGATGATTACGATCGGATCTTCCTCCCCGGTGCAACGATCGACGCCAGGCTCGGAACCGCCGCGTCGCTGCCCGGCAAGCCGCTCTCCGCACCCTACGGACGGTTCCAGCAAGGCCTGCATCTGATTCAGTTTTCCGCTCCCATGACCCAGGACTGGCTGACACAGTTGCGCGTCCTCGGCGCCACGCCGATTCAGTACGTTGCCAACAACGCTTTCATCGTCAGCACGACTCCGGAGATTGCCGCCACGATCGCCATGCTCCCCTTCGTGCAGTTCGTCGATCAGTTGCACGCCTCCATCAAACCGCAGGGAGTCCGGCGCATCTCCGGGCAGGTCGATGATTTCTACGTGATCGTTGCCAACGTTCCCGACGCGACGACAACGTTGGCGGTATTGGCCAGCGTGAGCCGCGGGCCACCTGACTCTTCCCCTTTCGGCGACGACCAGCTACTCGTGCGGGTGTCGCTGGATGGCGCCGATATTGAACGCGTCCTGGCCGAACCGCTGGTGATCGGAATCTCGCACGTCCCGACCGTGGCGCTCTCCGACGAGCGGGTGGCCACTTCGATGACGGGAAACATTGACCCCATTTCCGGCGCGCCTACGAACCCGACGAAGTACAAGGACTGGCTGGCATCGGCTTGTCCCTTCTGCACGAACCTGCAGCACGATGGGTTCTACGTGGCGATGGCGGATAGCGGGCTGGACGGCGGTGTCAATGGAATCCATCATGCGGACCTTCCTCTGGCGCGTGTGCGGTACGGCAAGAACTTCGATCTTGTGGATCAAAAAGATCCCAATGGGACTCCGTGCAGCGCTTCGTTGCCGTGTCAGGATGTTAATGGTCACGGTACGATGACCGCGGGAATCGTGGCTGGCAATCCAGCGACCGGTTCAGCGGCTGACGTTGACGGTTTCTTGTTCGGGGTAGGGGTTGCGCCGAGTGCTGGAGTGTTATTCTCAAAGGTGGATCTACGGCCAACTTTCGCGACACCCGTGCGTTTTCTTGCAACTGATGCGCGCATAACCGCCAATCCTCCCGTTTATATTCAGAACCACTCCTACAATCAATACGTCGCGGCAGCTGACTCGGAGCTGGCCAGCGGAATTACCTGCGATACTGTTATTCACACCTACGACGGCGCCTACTCGATCGTCTCTTCACTATTTGACAGGTCAGTGAAGGACGCCGACCAGTCGGGCACAGCGCAGCCTATAACGCTCACGGTCTCGTCCGGAAACCAATTCCCAACGTTCGGAGAGTTGATCCAGTGCCGCGACCTCCGGCTTGCTCTTCCAGCGGCGACGGCAAAGAACGTCATCTCGGTAGGCGCGGCGGAAAGCGTCCGTGGACCCTCTGAGCAGTGGAACTGCGAGGCAGGAGTTGTCGCCGGCATCTCCGCGGATAGCTTCAATAACATCATGGGAGGGAGCAGGCGCGGCACACTCAACGACCATTGGTTCAAGCCGGACCTCATGGCTCCGGGATCGAACGTCGCGTCGTTACGGTCAAACTCCTGGGATAATGGTCATACGAATTCGCTTTGCGCTCCGCCGGGCGGAGCAGCGCAACCGCCGCCTTTCAGTGGAGGTGACACATATCTTGGTGGCTCTGGTACGAGTTTCGCTGCTCCGGCCGCAGCCGGCGCCGCGCTGCTGGCTAGTCGCATTTACGCGGAACATCTGCTACCCGCCTGCGCCAACACCGCGTGCGATCCTGGGGCGGCCAGTCCAGCTCTCCTGAAAGCGATGCTGGTCATGAGCGCTCGTAGCATGCGCGGCGGACAGGACCAGGCGGTCGCTCCATGGTGGCTCGCTGATCATCAGTACCACATTGGTGCAGTCGTCAGACCGACACACGCGAACGGTCATTTCTATATTGCGGCGAACACTGGTGGCAGATCGGCACTTCAAGAGCCGAATTGGTTGACGGGTTCTGGAAGCGCAACCCCAGATAACGGGCAGGACGGTCCGATATGGATGGAGTCCGGATCCACAATCATCGGTCCCTTGCCCAACAAGCAACAGGGATTCGGCCGTATCGATCTCGAGGACTTGCTGAGTTCGTATCCTGCTCGCGACTATGTCAATAACGATCTCATTGCTGGTCCAAACACAATCCCTTGGACGAGGACGTATCAGGTTCACGATTCAACGCTACCGGTCAAGGTCGTTCTTGCATGGACGGACGAGGCTGCGCTCGCGAATGAACCGAACGACTTTGCCGGCACGGCGGACCCTCTGCATATCCTCGTAAGTGATCTCAATCTCACCGTCGAGTTCGGAAGCAATCCATGCACGCGGTACATCGGCAATTGGACGACCGTGAACGATGATGTCCGCGGGGAGGAGTCTGTCGGCGTCAGTTGCCAGGCTTCGGCTCCCGACACGACGAATAACGTCGAACTGGTCAAGTTCTTCCCCTCGGTGAACGGAGCCACGCAGTTCACCGTGAAGATTGCCGCGACGCAGGGCACCAACCAGTCGTTCGCGCTGGTGGTGTACAACGGCTACGATGTGACTGGAACCGCCCCTCCGGCAAAGCCAGCGAACCTCGTCGCCACTGGCAACGCATTTCCGGGAGTCACCGCCACCTGGAGCGCCGTGCCGGGCGCAACAGGCTACGAGGTTCGCCGTCGTTCGAGCAGCAGTCCCTTCGCGATACTCCTGGGCCAGCAGACCGGGACAACGTTCAGCGACCCGAGCGTTAGCGGCAATACCGGTTATGCGTATTTCGTTCGTGCAGTCAACGCCGCCGGGGTCTCCGCTGACTCGGTAGGTTTCGCGACGACGATGACATTCACAGACGACCCGATCGTCCCAGGAGTGACGCTGATCAAAGGTGTCCACGTCACGGAGCTCCAACTGGCTGTGAACGCTGTCCGTGCTGCGCTGTTGCTCGGTCCGTTCTCCTTCACAGGGATCGATTCTACCGGACTGGTGAAGAGTCTCTACGTGAACGAGCTCAGGACGGCGTTGGATCAGGCTCGCGGCGCAGTCCTTCTGCCGCACGCCAGCTACACCGACCCGTCTCTCACGCCGGGCCTGACAGTGGTGAAATCTGCTCACGTTACCGAACTGAGGAGCGGTGTGCAATGAAACGGAACCACCTCGCCATAGTCGCGCTCGTTTGCGCGTTTGCAGTATCCGCCCAGGTCTGCGCGCAACAATTCCAAGTGGGAGACGTGTTCGTCAGTGGCTCCATCCCGACTGGGGGCACCCAGGAGTTTCAGAACAAACTCCTCTGGTATGGGAATGACGGCCAACTGAAGCATGTCCTCGCTGACAGCGCCGTCTTCGATTTCGGCCGACTAGCATTCGATACCCGAGGAATCCTGTATTTCACGAGCTCCAGGGGTATTGAGACGATTAACTCAGTAGGACAGATTACGCCGGGACCCTTTGGGCCTGATACGTTCAGGTCCTTGGCATTCACTGCCGACGGGAGCTTGCTCGCAGGCGCTGACCAGGTTTTGAGCCGGTTCGGCCCTTCGGGCGCCTCCTTAAACACCTTTTCGGTCCCAGATTTCCTGGTACAGCTTGACGTAGCCAGCGATCAATGCACCGTCTACTGGGTCGGCCCGGGAATCCGCCGATTTGACAGTTGCGGTGGGCTGCAGGAGCCTGATTTTGTGACAATTCCTCCGTTTGTCGGCGGATCGAGCGAATTTCGGCTCCTTGTCGGTGGCGGAATGGCCATCGCTCGAAATGACGGAATCGAAATCTATAATAATGCGGGCCTTTTGCTTCGCAAGATCGGCGCAGTCGGTGGACCGGTTGCGCTGGATGTTGACCGCTCGTCTATCTGGGTTGCAGAAGCCGGATCACTGTTCAAGTTCGACATCGCCACAGGCAACACGCTTCTGGGCCCAATCGCGACGGGATTGACAGGTTTCGATGGTCTCACCGTCTACGGCGAGCCGCGCGCAGCATTTGTCAATGGCCAGCTCGCCGGAATTCCTGTGCTATCCCGATGGATGCTGCTCGTGCTGTTCGCGGCGCTCGGCGGGGTTGCGATCCTGCGGCTGAGGATGTGACTCTTCGTTGCACACAGTCAGCTTGAATGGAACGGACCAGCGTGGCTGCAAGCGCTATCGCTTCGCCCGCACCACCTTCAAAGCCCGTGTTTGCCCACCGTCAGCGCGCGGCCAACGCCGTCATCACAGCGCTCGTCATGGCGGTGCTGCGGTCCGTTCGAGAAACAGGCCGGCCAGGCACAGGAGCGACTGCAGCATCAGAAAGCATGTCACAGGGCCGAGATCAACGTGGGCGAGGCGCCTGCGCTGCGCGTGAGTGGCCTGGTCGACGAACCCGCGAGCCGCAGGCGGCAGCTTGCGTGCTTTCACCCGGCGATGAGGGAACGCCATGGCCGCGGCCAGCAGGACGACGCTGGCGACGATCGCCGCCTGCTGGGTCGTCCTGAGTTCGAAACAACGGTCCGACCAGACCGAACATGAGTCCTCCGACGACGACGATGGCGAGGTCGCGGCTAGTGTGGAAATACCGCCGCCGCGCGCGACGGACATTCGCGGCAACGCTTCCCAGAATCTGGCTGGATGGCCATGGCTCGGCAAGACACGATCGCTTGGACCGTCCTGCACCGAGGTTCCGACTCCCAACGCCTGACCCCCCGCTCAATGGTCAACGTCTTGACGATCGCTCGCGCAGAACCTATCATGTTGACATTCGAGTGAATCCGTTTGCGGGAGGGTGTGAGTGAGATGAGACAGCGACTGGAGATCAAGCGCTCGGATTCCCACAGCAACAACCGGCTCCTCTCCACGATCCGCAACTACCTGCCCGGGGCCTGGATCGCGCCGAAGAACAACGAGCTGATCACGCTCTACCGCCTGCGCTACCGGATGGCGCTCGAGGAGCAGAAGTACGACTCCGCGCTGATCTTCCTCAGCAAGATCCTCGAGCTCGACCCTCTCAACGCCGAGGCCAAGCTGTGCAAAGGGGAGATCTACCACCGCTGCCTGCAGGACTACTCGAAGGCCATCGAGCAGTACAACAAGGTTCTCCGCATCACCAGCGACAAAGGGAACGAGGCCATCCATCTCCGCGCGCGCGCCGGCATGGCCGAGATCATGGAGTTGCTGTCGTAATTGCCCGGGAGCGTACGCGGCAGAAAGCTTTTTGATGAAGATGGTGGTCGAGCCTCGGCCAACCAACGCCGCCGCCCGTGCCGGCCCGGCTAATCCGTGATCATGTGCACGGCCACGATGGCCAGGATGCCTCCAGCCACCACGGTCGCGCCGGCGATGAATAGCGTGGCAAGGTGTGCGCGGACGGCGTGGAGCGTCTCCAGCACGGCCTGCCGGAGCTTCCCATCGCTTCGCCAGCCGCGCAGCATCATGGAACAGCCGATCACGAACGCCGCAA
>DATLWH010000222.1:0-3898 GCA_035576505.1 Thermoanaerobaculia bacterium
CTGCTTCTCCTGCAGGCTGAGCTCCTGCGAGTGGGCCATGATCAGGTCCGGCGGAACGAGGTAGCGGCCGATGGGATCATCGCCCGGCTGCTGTGCCGGCGGCGGCTGCTGCGCGAAGGAGGAAGCGGCGATGAAGGCCGCGGCGATGAGGAGCGCGAGGCGTTTGATCATGATCATTTCCTTTCCGGAATGTCGGGAATGCGGGGGAGAGTCGACAACAGTTCGCTGCCGGGCGTGCGAAGGAGAACGTCGGTGGGCGCTTTCCAGGTAACGATCGATCCGACGTCGGCGGCGCGGTGGCGAGAAGGCAGGACGAAGACGGTGATCACGATGAGGAGCAGCGCCGCGGCCAGGGCGGGCCGCCAGATCGCCAGCCACCGCGGCACAGGCCTCGTCATGGGCAGACGGAATCGCGGCGCGCGGGCGATCTCGGCGTCGCGAAGGCGGTGAAAGGCGTTCCGCAGTTCGGGATCATCCATGAGTCAAGAGGGCCTCCAACCGTTTCTTGCCGCGGGTGTAGTGCACGCGCGCCGACCCGAGGGAAATGCGCAGCGTGAGCCCCGCCTCTTCGATGGTCATGTCGTGGTAGAAGACGAGCTCCAGCACCTCGCGCTGCCTGCGGGCCAGGCGGCGCAGCGCGGCCACCAGACGCACGGCTTCTTCCGATCGCTCGCAGTCGCGCTCGATGTCGTGTTCCTCGCGCGGGTGATCGGGAGCGCGCAGCATGGCCAGGCTGCGGAGCCAGCGCGTGCGGCGCTCGGCCATGGCCGTTCTGCGGATCACGGCGAAGAGCCACGTCTTCAGCGATGACCGCCCGTCGAACCTGGCCCGCCCGTCGAGCACCTTCAGATACACGGTTTGCAGTACCTCTTCCGCATCGTCGCGATTCCGCCCGCAACAACCGAGCGCCCAGCCGAAGCTGGCCGCGTGCAGCCGTTCGAGCTCCACTTCCAACTCGGCCCGTTCCATTCGGCTCACCCTATGAGTCGCGCCAAGCGGGATTTCATATGACAGCGTCATATCGGACGGCGCCTCGGGACACCAAGCATCACAAAGGAGAACAACATGTTCAAACGAATCGTCATGCTGCTGGTTGCACTCACCCTTCCGATCACTCTTGCCGCGCAGGAGTCGCCGCTCACCATCGTGGCAAAGGTGCTCGCTCTTTCCAGTGATCAGGCTCAGGCCCTCGGCAACATCGTGCAGGCGCGCTCCGCTGCCATCCGGCCTCTGGTGGAGCAAGCGCAGGCGCGGCAGCAGGCCCTCGCGCAGCAACTGCAGTCATCGGATCCCGATCCGCAAATCGTGGGAGGCCTGGTCATCGAGATCACGCGGATCCAGCAGCAGATCCAGCAGGCTGCCGTGGCGACGAACCAGCAGTTTGCAATGGTCCTCACGCCCGATCAGAACGCCCGGCTGGAGCAGATCCGCTCGGCCGCGCCGGTGTGCGATGTCATCCCTGCATTCAAGGCAGTAGGGTTGCTGTAACGCCTCGCGGATTGCTCGATTTCTTCGCCCGATCAGCACGCCTCGAACCCTCACGATGGCGCGGACCTTGCGATGGTTATTTGGCGATGTACACACGTCAAATACACACCACCTTAAGGAGGATTCCATGAACAAGAAGAGCTTTTTCGCGCCGCTCGTTGCGGCCAGCGGCCTGGCGATGCTGCTGAGCACGGCGGCGATCGCGGCGCCTCAGCCACAGGATCGCGATGATTACCACTTCCGCGCCGACCGCATCTCGACGCAGGGAATCATCACCAGCATCAACCGTGAGGGCGATCAGTACCGCGTCGTTCTCAACCACGGCAGTTACACGTACTTCTTCCCGGTGTCGACGATTCGCAACCGCGACATCCGTGTAGGCGACCGCGTCCGCATCGGCGGCATCGTCAACGGTGACGAGGTCAACGCCGACTACATCGCCTTCGCAGGAGAACCGGCGTACGCGAATGATCCGTCATACCGCGGCGTGCCCTACGGCTCGAGCGGGTGGATGAGCGGTACCGTCATCGGTGTCAACCGCCATCTCAACTACATCACCATCCGCGACGACAACTCCGGCCTGCCGGTGAAGGTCGACGTGCGCAACATGGACACGCGGCGCTCGGTGAATGTCTGGCGTACGCACAACGGCGACCACATCAGCCTGATGGGCTCGTGGTCGAACCGCGACACGTTCACCGTTTCCATCGTTCAGTACTAGGACCGCTTCTTTACCCAGGCTCGCCGGAAGTCCCGGATTCTTCGCGGGACTCCGGCGAGCGTGTCTTGACCCCAAAGAAACTCCTCACACCAGCCGCGGACCGGCCGCCCACGCCGAGAGTACGACGCGCTCGCCGCGCGTGACGGGGGAGACGGCGTGCCAGATGAAGCTGGGGAAGAGCAGGCAGTCGCCGCGATCGATCCGCAGCGTGCGGCGGTCGGCGACCATCAGCTCGCCGCCTGACCACGAGCGCGAGGGCACCAGCGGAACGATCGCCGTGATCTTGCTCTGATCGGAGCTGGTGTAATCGTAATCGGCGTGCGGACGCGTGTAGCCGGCCACACCGTACTTCTGAATGCGCATCGGCTCGACGATTCCCGACAGCGCGAAGCCCCACACGTTGTGACGTGCGAAGGTGCTGGCGATCTTCTTGAACGCCCACGGCGCGTCGTCCGGTTTCAGATAGCAGATCCTCACATCGCGTTTGATCTTCTTCCCTCCGCTCCGGTAATACCGCCCATGTTCCTCGCTGAACTGCAGCAGTTCACGGCATTCCTCGGTGGAAAAGAGCGACCGGCAAACGCGCACCCAGCCCGGTTTGTCGATCGTCTGCGGAATGGGATAGATGACGTCATCGACTTCAAACGGCATTGGGCGCTCCGTCCGCTTGTTTCGCTTGTTTGCTGATGATGAACTCATAGAAGCCCTGGTCGTATGAGCTCTTGTTGGCCTCGAGCCATGCGCGGTGTGTTCCGCCGAACAACCGCATCGAGCCGAGGAACCAGGTGTTCATCTCCTTCTCCGATCGAAGGAAGTAGAGATCGTCGAGATAGCCGATGCAGAGGCGCGCCACGATGTCGTATTTGATGGCGTCATCATCCCTGAATTCGGTCCTGTAGCTGGCCGTCTTCGCCGGATCCATGAACTTTGCCTGCTCGATCAGAAGATGCATGAGCGTCGACCACTCCTTTGTGAAATACGTCCAGCGCCACTGCCGCACGCTCCCTCGGAAGGTGAAAATGGCCACGATGACTGCACAGAGCGTGATGACCGGCGCGCCGAGTGCACTGACCAGCCCGATCCAATCGCGCGGAGGCGAGGGAACCTGCACGACAATGACGCGATCCGCGGCGCTCACCGCGTTGCCGAGGAAGATCATGGACGTGATGACAAGCGATCGCATGTTCAGCTCCTTTCTTCGACGACGGCCTGCTCCTTGACGAGCCATGAGAGGACGGCCTCGGCCCGGTCGCGTCCCATCGTGGTTGACCACTCTTCGACGATGCGGCGGGCGGGTGTGCGGGGGCGGATGGAGGCGACGATCGGCGGGAGCGAGGTCGTACCGAGGTAGGCCACGTCATTGCCGGATCGGGTGCGTATGGCCGGCGCGAGCTCGACGAAGCAATCGCGGATCGTCGGGACGATGACCTGAGCCTCCAGGTTCGCGGAGAGGAGCATTTCCTCGTCGACGCGGCCCTCATCAACATGGGGCGGGCTTTCGGCCTCCCCTCCCCCACCGTACGACTCCGCGGCCCACTTCGCATGCTGCGCCGAAGCCCGGGCCACATGCGCGGAGTAGAAGTCGATCGCCGCACGGCGATTCTCGCTTCGCTTCACGATCGTATTGATCGCGATCGCGGCGACGATGCCGTTTCCGAGCGCGGCCTGCACGCCTGAGGACGAGATCGG
>DATLWH010000223.1:0-3584 GCA_035576505.1 Thermoanaerobaculia bacterium
AGTGTCGATGGACTGATCTGAAGCTGCCTGGCTGCTTTCCGGACATTGCCCCCGGCCGCGCTGACCGAGGCGGTGATGTAGGCATCGACCATGTCGTCGAGCGGCCGGATGTCCCAATCAGCGGTGGGGAAACCGCCGGACGTCTTCACCACGGATCCAGTGTCAGACTCGAGCAGCAGATCCTCGCTTCGGATTTCTTTTCCCGTCATCGTCAGCAAGGCCCGCTCAAGGACGTTGCGCAGCTCCCGCACATTGCCCGGCCATGCATAGCCTGCCAGCTTCTTGAGCGCCCGCGCGCTGACTGGTGGAGCGGGACGTCCCATCTCCTTGGCAAGCGGCAGGAGGATGACATCGACGAGCAGTGGGATGTCCTCCACGCGCTCACGCAATGGCGGCATGCGAACGCGGACCACGTTCAGGCGATAGAAGAGATCTCCGCGGAAGCGGCCTGCCGCAACTTCCTTGCCGAGGTCGCGATTGGTTGCCGCGATGAGCCGGAAACTCGTCGTCAAATCCCGAATCCCGCCCACGCGGCGAAACCGCTTCTCTTCGATCGCTTTCAACAGCCGCGCCTGGACGGTGACGTCCATGTCGCCGATCTCATCCAGAAAAAGCGTCCCGTCGGAAGCGATCTCGAAGAGCCCCTGCTTGGTGTTCATGGCATTGGTAAAGGCGCCGCGCTCGTGCCCGAAGAGCTCTGATTCGAGCAGCTCTTTCGACAGACCGGCGCAGTTGAGGTCGACGAACGGCGCGCGCGCCCGCGGCGAACGGTTGTGGATGAGGCGCGCATAAACGCCCTTCCCCGTTCCCGAATCCCCCTCGATCAAGACCGGCGAAGGGGCGCGCGCGATCTGCGCAAGCAACTCGTTCAGATTCCGGACCGCGGGTGAGACTCCAGGAAGGCGCTCGAGATCGTTCGAACCGCCGCGCCGGAGGGCAATGAGCTCGCGGCGCGTGCTGACGATGCGCGATACCTGCTCGAGCGTGAGCAACAACATGTTGTAATCAAATGGCTTCTGCAGGAAGGTCTCGGCGCCCTCCTTCATCGACTCGACCACGTTGACGATGGTGCCGACGCCGGACATCATGATCACGGAGACGGCCTCGGAGTACATTTTCAGGTCGTGAAGGACGTCGACGCCGTTACCGTCGGGCAGGTTCATGTCGAGCAGGACCACGTCCGGCGAGAAGTCGGCGAAGACCGCGCGACCCTCGCGCGCCGTCGTGGCGGTCTTGACTTCCCAGTCATCGGCCAGCAGCGCCTCCAGCCCAGCCACGATATTGGTGTCGTCGTCGACGATGAGGAGTCGTTGCCGGACTGCGATCTCTGCCATGTCCAAAAATCATACACCTGTACAGTTCCAAAACGGGGGTTAATGCGTCAGATGCATCTAAGTTGCTGATTCTAAAGAGAGGCGTATATGGTACCGGCCTTGGACTAAGGGTTGGCCAGATCAAGAGACAAAACGGAAATAGGAGACTCTCATGACTCAGATCAAGCACTTCGTAATCGAAACCACATCAGACCTCCGCGGCGGGCGCCAGTCGTGGCGCGTGCTCAGCATGCTCTGGTCCGCAGCACTGACCATCGCCGTCACCGCGGCCTTGTTTCACCACTGAGGGCAACCCGATGCGCGATCCACGACGAATCACTCTTGTTTCCCGCCGCACCGATGTGCCGCAGCGTCATTGGAATGCCGGCCCGCAGGCAACCAATCACATCATCTTCGTCGGCGCCGTTTCCGTGCTGAATTTTGCGCTCGATCACGCCTCGCAGGATGTCGAGAGGATCGTCATCGACAGAACGGCCACACCGGAGGAGTTTCTGGAACTGCTCACCAGCCTGCCGACCGCGTTTATCGGGGACGTGCTCATGATCGACGGCCATGACGGCTCGATCCTCAGCACCGCCGGACGTGCCGATGGCCGCCTGCTGTACGCGCTGACGCCGGCCGACCTGAAGTTCTACCTCGAGACGAACCATCTGGTTATGAGAGTCGGGGGCGTTACGAGAGTCGCGGCAGGAACAAGAGCCGCGGTTTCCCCGAGAATCGCGGTTGCTGCGTAGAGCGCGCCAGGGGATAGGACGCGAGAGCCAGGAGTGGATGTAACCGCTCTGCCCGGCTTCCTTTCCCCAAAGCCCACCCTTCACATGCTACCTTTACGCGAGTGCAACTCTGGACGTCGTTTCAGCATACAGGGTGGGTGGGAAAGGCCGTCCTGGGGGTACTGCTGCTTTTCTCGGTAGGCTCGTGGGCAGTGATGTTCGTGATCGGCATCCGCTTCCGGCAATCGGCAGCAGCGTCACGGCGATTCATGTTCGCCTTCCGGCGGGCCAAGAAGCTCGCTGACGTCAATGCCGTGACGGCGCAGGCCGCGCACTCTTCGCTCGTCGGTCTGTTCAAGGCCGGCTACGCCGAGATCGAAGCGCAGATCGCCCACGCCAACTCGGCGATGATCCGATCACTCGACAGCGTGGAACGCTCGCTGCTGCGCGCCTCGCGCATCGAGGCCTCGCGCCTGTCACGCCATCTCCCCTTCTTGGCAACGACCGCGGCAGCCTCGCCGTTCATCGGGCTTTTCGGCACCGTCTGGGGAATCATGGACGCCTTCGCCACGATCGGCGCGACCGCGACGACCTCGATCACGGCGGTGGCACCAGGGATCAGCGAGGCGCTCATCAACACCGCGGCCGGCCTCTTCGCCGCCATCCCGGCCCTTCTCGCGTACAACCACTTCGTCCAGCGCCTCCGTCAGGCGCGCGGCGAAATGGAGGATTTCACGTTGGAGTTTCTGAATTTGACGGAGAGGAACTTCATGTGAGGGTTACCTCTCACGAAACACGGGTGTCCAACAACCATGTCCTTTCGATTCGATCACGGCGACGACTACGGCGATATGGCGGAGATCAACGTCACGCCGCTGGTCGACGTCATGCTCGTCCTGCTGATCATCTTCATGGTCACGGCGCCGATGCTGACGCAGGGGTTGACCGTGGCACTGCCCGCGGCCGAGGGGAAGAGCTTTGAGCTGGCATCCAACAATCCCACCAAGATCCAGGTAACGGCGGGCGGTGCGGTCTACCTCGACGGCATCGCCGCGGGGTCGGCGAACCTCGACCAGAGCCTGGGCCCGATGTTGCGGGCGCGGCGCGTCAAGCGGGCGCTGCTCGAAGCCGACAAGTCCGTGCCCTATGGGCGGGTGGTGGCCGTGCTCGACATCATGAACCGCGCCGGCGTGGAGCAACTGGGGATGGTCACGCAGCCGAAGGAGAGGGATGGACGACCGCATCGGTGATCTGCTGGCCGAACGGGCTCGCCTCGGCGGCAACCCTGCTGCCGGGATCGCCTTCTCCATCCTCCTTCATGGCTCGATTGCCGCAGCGGTCATCTACGCTGCCATGCACGCCACGGCCCCGCAGGAGGTGTCGACGCTGAACATCCAGTTCGCGCCAGCGGCAGCAGTCGTGAGTCGGGCGCCGGGCGCCGTAGCTCCCACCCCCCACCCCCCACCCCCCACTCCCAAGAAACTCACCATCCCTGAACCCATCGCCGAGCCTCCCAAACCGGTGGTCAAGAGCGAGC
>DATLWH010000224.1:0-7998 GCA_035576505.1 Thermoanaerobaculia bacterium
CAGGCGTAGAACCGAGTCGCCCACTCCCGCACCCGTAATGCGCACGTAAAACGGGCCGCGCCAGACGTGAACCGAGTGCGGCTTGGCGAATGACTCGTTGGGGATGTTGAGAAATTGAAGGTTCCCGTTCTTCTGCTTCGAATAGGCGCCGAAGGCCTTCACGAAATCGGGGAAGCGGAAGATCTCGACCGTGGCGAAGCCGTCGGAACCGGTGGCGCTGTACTTGCCGATGGTCAGATCGAGAGTCTCGTACCGGGCAAACTGCGGCGCTTCGACCGGTCCGAGATAGGTGTTGAGATGATCGCCCGGGATCACGATCGGGTCTTCGTCGAGCCGCCAGATCTTCGCTTCCTGCTGTCTTGGAAGAAACTGAAGACTGGGCGAGTCGATGGTGGCGAAGTTGACTTCGTTGCGCGGCGGCGGAGCGATGCGCACCTGTGCCGGGCTGCGCCCTTCGCAAGCGGCGAGGAGGCCCGCGGTCAGGAGCGCGAGAGCGATTCGAGGAAGGCCACGGTAACGCGCACGCCGGCCCCCGTCGCTCCGCGCGCTTCGCGTGCTGTTTCGTTCTCCATGTACGCCGTGCCGGCGATGTCGAGATGCGCCCACGATGGACAATTGACAAACTCCTTCAGGAAGACTGCCGCGGTGGTCGCCCCGCCCCATCGACCGCCCGAGTTTTTCATGTCCGCCCATTCGCTGCGGATCAGTTCCTTGTAATCGTCCCACTCGGGAAGTCTCCAGAGGCGTTCACCGACGCGCTCCCCACACTCAATCAACTTCTGAGCCAGTTCATCATTGTTGGAGAAAAGACCGGCCGCTTCGCTGGCCAGAGCGACGACGCAGGCCCCGGTAAGGGTGGCGTAGTCGAGGATGTGATCGGGCTTGAGTTCCGAGGCGTAGTGCAGGGCGTCGCTCAGGATCATGCGCCCCTCGGCGTCGGTATTCACGACCTCGACCGTCTTGCCGCTCATCGTGGTGATGATGTCGCCGGGCTTGTAGGCGCTGCCGCTGGGGAGGTTGTCCGTCGAGGCGATGATGCCGGTGACGCGTACGGGCAAGGCCAGCATGGCCGCGGCCTGGATCGTACCGATGACGGCCGCCGCGCCGCACATGTCGAACTTCATCTCCTCCATCTTGTCGGCCGGCTTGATGGAGATGCCGCCGGAGTCGAAGGTAATGCCCTTGCCGACGAGCGCGACGTGTTTCTTCGCTTTGCGGGGAGCGTACTCGAGGACGATGAATCGGGGCTCCTCGGCGGAGCCGCGGTTGACGGCCAGCAGCCCGCCCATCTTCATCTTCTCGATCTCACGCCTGCCGTAGACGGTGCACTTGATTCCGATGCCCTTGGCCACCTCTTCGGCGCGTTGGCCGAGGTACGTGGGGGTGACGAGATTGCCCGGCGCATTGCCGAGGTCGCGCACCGTACGCACGCCGGCGGCGACCGCTTTCGCCTCATCGTCGAGCAGCTTGGCGCCTTTGGCGTCGATGCCGTGCGGCGGGACGAGCGACGCGCTGATCGGCAGCGGCTTGTCGTCTTTCTTCGTGATGTAGGTGTCGTACTTGTAGTCGGATGCGGCCAGCGCGTCGGCGGCGACGCGTGTGGTTTGGTCGATGCCGAGCTTCGGTACGGCGTAGGGGAGGACGACGACGATGTTGCGGTCGCGGTGCTTCTTCGCCGTCTTGGCGATGTTGTAGATGGCGGCGCGGAGGCCGCGGATGGTCAGCGCCTCTTCCTTCCCGATGCCCACGAGGGTGATCTTCTTCGGTTCATCGGCGACCGATGTCAGCGATTCCTCCGCCCGGCCGGTAAACCCGGCGGCGGCGATGGCCTGCATGGCCTTCGCGGCCATGCCGACATCCGGCCTGCTGCCTTCGGCGATGAGAACAAAGAGATGATCCGCTTTCGAAACCTTCGGCTCACGAGTGATAGTGACGTCCATAGCGGCGCGGATTGTACTTGAGGAGGCTCCCCATACAATTGGCCGGACTCATGCACGAGCGAGGTTACTGAATGGCCTTTCGAATTCTAGTCATCGACGATGAGACGGCCATCCGGGAAGCGATCCGGATGACGCTGGAGTACGAGGGATACCGGATCGATGAGGCGCGGTCGGGCCAGGATGGGATCGACAAGGCAACGCGCGCCTCGGCGCCGTACGACGCCATCCTGCTGGATATCAAGATGCCGGTGCTCGATGGCATCGAAGTCCTCGAGAACCTGAAAGAGCAGCACGTACCCTCACCCGTGATCATGGTCTCGGGGCACGGAGACATCTCCACGGCCGTCGAATGCACCAAACGCGGCGCGTTCGATTTCCTGGAGAAGCCGCTCAACCGCGACAAGCTCCTGCTCTCGGTCCGCAACGCCGTCCGGCAGCAGAAGCTGGAGGAAGAGGTTGGCGAGCTGCGCGAACGCGAGGCGCGCGACTACCAGATCGTCGGAGAATCCGCGCCGATGCGCGAGCTGAAGGCGCAGATCGAGCTGGCCGCGCCGACGAAGGCGACCGTGCTGATCACGGGAGAGTCGGGCACGGGCAAGGAGCTGGTGGCGCGGGAAATCCACCGCCGCTCATCGCGTGCGGCGATGCCCTTCGTGCAGGTGAACTGCGCGGCCATCCCGGAGGAGCTCATCGAATCGGAGTTGTTCGGCCACGAGAAGGGATCGTTCACCGGCGCGGTGCGGAAGCAGACCGGCAAGTTCGTCGCCGCCGACGGGGGGACGATCTTCCTCGACGAAGTCGGCGACATGTCGCTGCGAACGCAGGCCAAGGTGCTGCGCGTGCTGCAGGAGGGGGAAGTCGAGCCGGTCGGTTCCGCCACCGTGATCAAGGTCGACGTCCGCGTCATCGCCGCCACCAACAAAGACATCGTCGAGGAGATCCGCGGTGGGCGTTTTCGCGAAGATCTCTTCTATCGCCTGAACGTCATTCCGGTGCGCACGCCACCTCTTCGCGAGCGCAAAGAGGACATGCCGGCCCTCGTACTGCACTTCGTGACGATGTTCTCGGAGCAGTACAACCGGCGCCTCAAGAAGTTCACGCCCGCGGCGCTGAAAGCGATGCAGGAGGCCGCCTGGCGCGGCAATGTTCGGGAAGTGCGCAACATGATCGAACGGATCGTGATCATGGTTCCCGCCGACACGATCGACATCTCCGATCTTCCGGCGGAGTTCTTCCGCGCCGCGGCCGACATCATCTCCACGACCATGCGCCTCTCCACGCTGCAGGATTTCAAGGACGAGGCGGAGAAGGCCTTCATCCTGGCAAAGCTGCGCGAGAACGGCTGGAACGTTTCGAAGACCGCCGACGCCATCGATACGCCGCGCTCGAATCTCTACAAGAAGATCGAGCAGTACAACATCAAGCGCGAGGGCGGCGGAGCGATGGTGGCGGCCGAAGATGCCGATGGGGCGTGAGGATGCACCGATCGGGGTGTTCGATTCGGGCGTCGGCGGCCTCACCGTCTTTCGCGAGATCGCTCGCGCCCTCCCGCACCGCTCTCTGATCTACCTCGGCGATTCCGCCCGCGTACCCTACGGTACGAAGTCGGCCGATACGGTCACCCGGTATTCGCTGGAGGCCGCCGCCCATCTCCTCGATCGCGGCATCGGCATGCTCGTCGTGGCCTGCAATACCGCCACGGCGGCAGCGCTGCCGACGTTGCAGGAGAAGCTGACCATCCCGGTCATCGGCGTCGTGGAGCCCGGAGCGCGGGCGGCGGTGGAGCGGACGCGCGGACGTGTCGGCGTCATCGCCACCGAGGGCACTGTGCGGTCGAAGGCCTATACGCGGGCCATCAAGAACATCGACGAACGGATCGAGGTGATCGAGTCTGCCGCGCCGCTCTTCGTCTCGCTTGCCGAGGAGGGATGGGCGAATACGCACGTGGCCCGCGAGGTGGCGGAGGTCTACCTCGAGCCGCTGCTCGACGCCGGCATCGATACGCTGGTCCTTGGATGCACGCACTATCCGATCCTTCGCGGCACAATCGAGCAGGTCGTCGGCGAAGGGATCATCATCGTCGATAGCGCCGAGACGACGGCGCAATGCGTCCGCGCGGCGATCGGGGCGATGGCGCGCGGCCGGGCCAAACATACGTTCCTCGTCACCGACGCCGAGGAACGCTTCCGGCGGATCGCCAGCGACTTCCTGGCCACCGAGATCGAGCATCTCGAGCTCGTGACGCTGTGAACCGGTGTCGTCACGATCTCCGTGCGACGTAAAGCACATGTGGGTGCGGGTATCCGAAGTCGATGCGGCGCGACTGCACGTCGCGGAGGCCGAGTCGTTCCAATCGCGCGCGGAACGCGGCCGGCGGTTCGTAGCTGAAGGACTGTCCGAGCGTGAGGTGGAGAGCGGTTGCGACGCGCTCCTGAATGGCGTTCCAGCTGTTCTTCAGGCGGGCCGAGGGGTCCTGTTCCTTGACGATGAGAAGACCGCCTTCCGCGAGACGGGCGCGGGCGCGGGCCAGCAGAGTATCCCACTGATCGATCGGGATCTTGTAGAGCACGTCGATGATCGAGATGGCGTCGAAGGTTCCGGCGATGACATCGTCGAAGCCGATCACGAATTCGATGCCGGCGATCGGGCGAACCTTTCTGGCGTCGGGCTCGACGGCGACGATACGCCGCGCGCCGCGTGCCGCAGCGAGCGCGGCGAAGAGGCCGTGGCCGGCGCCGATATCGAGCAGCGACCCTCCCGGCGGTACCGCTGCGAGAACGCGGAGCATCGGAGACGTCAGGAAGCGGAGCAGGATATGGGCGCGGTCACGCGGCCGGCGTCCGCGAAAAACGCGGTGCAGTACGATTAACGAGCGGATGAATCCCACAGGTGCGATTGTACGGGGCTGGTGGCGCGAGGCGCTCGGCGCTCTCGTCGTGCTGGTCTCACGCATCCTCACCGCACCGCGCACGCCGTGGGAGAACGACGAATTTCTCTTCGCCGAGGCTGTCCTCAAGTTCGATCCGTCGCGCTACCACCCGCATCCGCCCGGTTTCCCTTTGTTCGTGCTTCTCGGGAAGGGCTTCGGAGCGCTCGTCCACGACCCCTGGCGCGCGCTGATCGTCTTCAGCATCGTGGCGGCGCCAGTCGGATTCGTGGCCATGGCCCGCGCCTTTCGGAACTGGATCGACGATCCCGATCTCGCCGTCTGCGGCGCGCTGCTCTACTACTTCTCGGCGTCGATGCTCGTACACGGCACGCTCGCTCTTTCCGACGGTCCGGCCATGATGTTCGTCGGCCTGTCGCTCTTCGCCATCAGCTCGCCGCACGGCGAGGAGCACGAACGGAACGCCATCGCCATCGGCATCTGGACGTCCGCCGCGATCGGTACGCGTCCGCAGCTGCTCGTTCCGATCGCGCCGATGCTGATCATCGCACTGCTGCAGATGCGGACGATGCGCCAGCGTGCGGCGTGCGTCGTGGCCTTCGGCCTCGTGTCGGCCCTGTGGTTTCTCCCTCTCGCCGACGCGGCAGGCGGCTTCGAGGCCTTGCGCCTGTATGAGACCAAGCAGATGGAGTACGTCGCCGCGCACGATGCGTCCGTGTCGCGCGGCTCGATGTCGATGGCCCAGCTGGCGGTCCGTTTCGTGCTGCACCCGTGGGGATCGAAGTACGTGACGCTTCCGCTCTTCGCCTGCGTCGTCTTCGGAGTGGCCGGATTCGCGCGGTTGCTGCGGCGCGACCGCATGCGCTCCACCATCCTGCCGCTGGCCGCCTTTGCGGCCGTCCAACTGATCTTCGAGCTCGGCTGGATGGACCCGGCCGATGGCGCGCGCTACAGCCTGCCGATCATGATCCTTGTTGCCCTGATCGCCGCGCTCGGCTTCGGTGTCATTCGCCGGAGCATGAAGCTCGCCGCTGCCCCGTGGGCCGTCATGACGATCCTCGCCGCTTGCACGCTGGTCTATGTCTGGCCGCTCGTGGGCTCGCGGACGAGGGTGCCTTCTCCTCCAGCCGCAGCCGCGGCCTATGCCAATGCGAATCTGCCTCCGAACAGCGTCATCGGATACGACGTTGCGCTCAAGCCGCATGCCGAGTACCTGCTGACGCGCTTCCAGCTTCTTCCGATCGAGAAGGCCATGGCCGCGCTCTCCGATCGTCCCGACATTCCTCTCTTTCTCTTCGCCAACGGACTGTCGCACGCGAGCGATGCGCACGACTTTACGTGGCCCGCCAGCGACGCATACGAAAAGCTGACACGGAACTTCTATCGTCAGGTGATGCTCGTTCCCAGGCCGGCCAGGGAACGGTATCTGCCGCTCAACGGCCTCTACCCGTTGGAGTGGGCGCCGAACGGCGATGAATGGCGATGGCTTGCGCCGGACGCGACGATCCGTCTCCCGCGAGCCCATGGCAGCGAGGCTGCCCTGACCTTCCGCTTTCCCGCCGACGCGCCGTACGCCGAGGACGTCGTGCAGATCTCGGTCAACGGACGCGATGCCGCCGTGGTCAACGTCAGGAAGGATCCGGTCGTCGTAAGGCTGGCCCTGCCGGCCGAACCGCAGGTCGACGTTCGGCTCCGGTCGTCGCGGTCGTTCTCGCCCGGTGCCATTCTCCACAATCAGGACCCGCGCACGCTGGCCGTTCAGTTGACGAGCGTGGTCACGGGACAAACGCGCTGAGCAGGGAGTACACGAACGCGCTTTCCGGTATGATTGTGACAGGTGCGTAACAAATCCGTCGCTCTCGTCATCCCGATGTTCAACGAAGAGTTGAATATCGAACACGCTATGAAGGCGGCAGTCGAGGCCTGTGCCAAGTACACCGACGACTACGAGATCATCATCGTCGACGACGCCTCCAGCGATCAGTCACCGTTTCTAGTGGCCTGCCGCGCTGCCGAGAACCCTCGCATCCGCATGATTCACCACGAGCGGAACCGCAAGCTGGGCGGGTCGCTCAAGACAGGCTTCGCCGCGGCCACGAAGGATCTCGTTCTCTACATGGACGCCGATCTTCCCTTCGATCCCGACGCCCTCGGCCGCGCCATGCGGGCCATGGAAGTCACCGGCGCCGACCTGATCGCCGGATACCGTCTCGACAGGACGCTGGAAGGGATCAAGAGGACCATCTACTCGTACCTCTTCAACGGTCTGATCGGCGTTCTGTTCGGCTGGCCGCACCGTGACATCAACTTTTCGTTCAAGCTGATGAAGCGCGAGGTGCTGGATGCGGTCGAGCTCAAGTCGGAAGGCTCGCTGATCGACGCGGAGCTGATCGTGAAAGCGAAGAACCGCGGGTTCGCCATCCAGCAGATCGGCCTCGACTACTTCCCGCGCATGCGCGGCCGGTCGCACCTCTCGTCGCCGCGTGTGATCCTCAAGATTTTCGTCGAGCTCGTGAAGCTCTATCCGGAAATGCGCGAGCGGGTTTCCCATGAGGAGGTCGAGCGCGTCGTCCGCCGGAAGCGGGAGGCGGCCGGCGACGTGCTCGCCGACGACCGCCACCCTATCGAGACGTAAGCCGGCTACTGCGTCAGCCGCCCCGCCACGCGCTCCATATGCATGGTCGAGACTCCGTTGCTGCCGGCAGCGGTGTAGACGCCGACCACGTCGAGCTCCTGCCTTGGAGAGAGCTGGATGACGGCGAAGCCGTCGATGAACGTGCCCGGCGGGACGCCGAGGTGCGCGTAGATGTTGCGGCAGTCGATCTGCATCGCCTCGTCGGCCTTCAGCGCGGCGGGGAAGAACTGCGAGATCTTTCCCGGCTTTTCGTCCAGGTTGGCCAGGGCGAACTTCTTCCGGAACTCGACGGCCAGGACGAGGGCGGGATTGTGGACGTTGATCGTCGTGAAGTACGTCCCTGGCGCAACGTTGAGCGCGTCGGGGGCTTTGCCGCAGACGAACTTTGCCGCGTACTGCCGGACCTGTGCGACCTGGGCGCTGGCGGTGGCCGCGGCGAGAACGATGACGGCGATGAGAACGGTTACGATTCGAGATCGCATGAGAGAGCCTCCTTTGCTGCGTAGTGACGCAAGTGCGTCTCTCGTTACAACGAG
>DATLWH010000225.1:0-6569 GCA_035576505.1 Thermoanaerobaculia bacterium
GTCGAACTTGCGCAAGCCGGCCGGCGTCGTGTCGACAGGCATGCCGATGCGGATGGGCCGCGATGGCGCGTCGGGATCAAAAAAGGGGGCCAGCTGGAAGGCGGCACTCGGGTCGCTGACCAGCGGTGGAGAGAGCGCGGCGCAGTTCGGCCGCTCGAACACGCAGCGGATCGTGAACCACGGCGAGCCCTGTGGAATGGCCCGCGCCGTCGCCGCCAACCGGTCGGGGAGCGTCGTGGGGATCTGCGTCGGAAGCGCGGCCATGATCTGTGTTTCGACGTTGGTGCGCAGATCGGTGCCGACCAGCCCTGTTTTTCCTGACAGAGTCGCGTCGATGAAGCGGAACTGCAATGAAGGCCAGTCGGCCGCCGTCGCAGCCCGGTAGACCGACTTCACCTGCTCGAGCTTCGTCTCGAAGCCGAGGATGTCGCGCAGGGCGTTGCGGAGCGGAACGCCCTGCCATGCCAGGTTGCCCAGCATCGTGAAGACCGCCAGCTCGTTCGGCGAAAGCGACGCGTTAGAGCCGCTGGCGATGGCGTCGGAAACGGCAGGCAGGTACGCGGCCAGCCACTTGCGGAAGTCGAGCAGGAGATACCAGGCCACGGTCTGGATCTGTTCGTTGGCGCGGGTGACGATCTGCAGTTTTGTCCAATCGTCCGGCGGAGCGGAGCCGGGTGCGGGGACGAAGGTCTTGGTCGCGCGGTCGGCGATGTCTTCGATGTTGCTCCACGGCCCCAGGACCTGGGACTTGAGGAGCATCTGCCGCGAATCGAATTGTGCGGGAAGCTGGGTCGCGCCTTGGGCGGGTGCCGGCTGTTTGGACCCGACCAGCGTCTCGCGCTTACCGACCGGGACGAAGCCGCTGAAAAGCCGCCGCCGCCTTCCGTCCGTCTCGACATACATGAGCGGCGAGAGTGGATTCAGTTCTTCGCCGGCGGTGAGCTGAGACGGATCGACGACGCGCTGCCAGGCTCCGGAGACGAACGCCAGCTCGTCGCAATCATTCGGATCGGGGTTGATGACCGTCGCCGCGATGCGCGGCCGGAGCAGGCGGATCACGAACGAGACGCGCTCCTGCCTGGCGGTGTCGAGCGAACGATCCGGCAACCCGAGCGACCGGCAGACCAGGGAGGCCGTCACCAGGTAGTAGCGCTGGTGAGCGGGTTGGAAGAGCTTGAGCGGCTTCGCGTCGGATGGCGCGTTCCAAACGTTGGTAGCGCCCGTGATCCCTCGCCGCGCCTCCAGTTTCCGGACCGCCGCGGTGCGGGCCCGCGTGAGCGCGAGCATGAGCGTTCCCTTCGGCGCGGCCGCAGCAGCCGTGGCCGAGGGTGGTTGAGACCAGCTCTCCGGCACGGCCAGCAATTCGTGCATGCGATGCGGATCGACCTGCATCAGGTCGATGAACTCCTGCATGAAGGAGTCGCTGGCGAAGCGAAGGATGGCTGGCGCGCGGAAGATGCGCCGCTGCTCGGCGTCCGGCGGACCGGTGACGTGGTCCCACAATGCCGCGGGGCTGGTCCACTCGATGTGTCGTTCCATGACGTTCGCCATCGCGCTCACCAGACGTTCCCCGCACCAGGCGTGTAGCTGCCGCCGATCACGCTCGGCGTGATCATGGAGTTGCCCTGCACCATGCCGCTGAAGGTGGCCGTCGGCGCATTGACCGACATCATCGATCCCGTGATGTCGATCATGCTGGCGTTGATCGTGACCTTCATCGACGCGGTGATCGTGATGCCGCTGACGTCGAGCTTGATCGAGTTGCCGTTGCTGTCGGCGATCTCCACCGAACCCGGGCCGTCCTTGAGCGTCACCTTCTGGCCGCCCGGAGTCTCGGCGATGAACGTCTCCTGCCCGTCCGTGTCATCGAGGGTCACCTTCACGCCATTGCGCGACTTGATGACCTTCTTGTAGTTCTTGCCGCCGCCGTCCATCTGTTCCGGAGGGGCGTCGCTGCCGTTCCAGAGACCGCCGACGACGTAGGGCCGCCGCGCATCGCCTCCTTCGAAGACGACCAGCACTTCGTCGTTGACGTCGGGGATGAACCAGCTTCCCCGGCTGCTGCCGCCCATCAGCGTGGCGATGCGCGCCCACGCTTCGTAGCGGTCGCTGGCCGTGTCCGGCGACCAGGGAAGCGTGATCTTCACGCGTCCCTGCCTGTCGGGATCGCTGATGTCGCTCACGAGCGCCGGATAGACTCCGTACCAGCGCCCGCCCAGACCGGTTGGCGTGCGGGCGTGGAGAATCGACTCCAGCGGCAGCGGTTCGTAGGCGTTCATTGCGCCTGCCCCAGTCCCGGCCGTTCGCCCATGAACTCGCTGCGGAACCCGGCCGTTCCGTCGAAGACGTGTTTGACCTCGGCGAGGTAGTACTTGCCGTTGAAGAGCGGTCCGACGCCGTCGAGGTCGACGTACGTCCCGACGCGGAGCTTGGCATTCGGCTGCGCCACACCGCTGCCGACGAGGAATCGTCGCGCAGCCATGCGGAAGTAGGCCTCCGACTCGGACTTGGCGTCGTCGTCGGTCAGCGGCACCGTGTGCGCGATCGCCTCCTTCCGGCTGCCGAACTTCTGGCCTAGGATGGAGGCGCCGCTCGTGTCGCTTCCGAGCTCGCCGGAGATCGTGTCGTCGCCAGCCTCATGCTCGATGGCCTTCTTATCGGCGACGCTCCAGCCGGCCACCTTCACGCTGCTGCGTTGCGTGGCCAGATCGGCCACGACGTTGAACTCGCGGAGATCGGCGCCGTACTTGAGCTTGATCGTCGTGCCATTGCGGCGGGTGCGCGGCTGGGCGTGGAGGTTCGTGTCGTCGAGCCAGAGCTCGGCGTCGACCGCGCGAGCCCGCTCGCGCATGAACGCAAGGTCGCTCTGATTCACCTGCGCCAGATGTTTGTGCTGCGGACCGCTGACGTCGACGTTGGGTTGGAGGCCGTGGTCACGCGCGATCTGCTGAAAGATGGCCGCGTCGGTCTGATCGCTGAAGCTGCGCGTCCGCCGCGTCATCCGCAGATCCTGAAAACGGTCTTCCAGCAGTACCGCCAGCTCGGGAGAGCGTCCTTCACCGAAGTCGGCTTCGATCGCCGATACGCGGCCCTCGAAAAGGAGGTCCTGATCGAGCTTGACCTGCATCGCCTTGCCGAAATCGAGCTTCTGCCGGTCGAAGAAGAGGAACCCGATCGACCCGCTCTTGAGGCCCCAATTGCCGAAGCGAAGCTCGGCGCGCGTGAGGCCCTGCACGGTCTCGTGGAACGACATACGCAGAAGGCCCTGCGAGAGGTCGACATCCTCGTTCCCGCCGATCACGATCCTGGGGCGCGTGGCCTGCAAACCGGCCGATGTGTCCGTGGTCGTCATGGTCAGTGTGCCCAGAGCCTGGCGTGGCGGTGATGCTCGCGGCGCAGCAGCCGCTCGATTTCCCGCGCGGTGTCGGGGGAGTCTTTGGCCGTCCCCTTTTCTCCGGCACCGCCGCCGCCCGATTGCTCAGGTGACGGGGGAGCCGCTTTCGGTTCGATCGTGAATTCGTTGATCACCGTGGTAGCCATGGCGTTCTCCTATCCAAGCTGGATCACCGGGGTGCGCAGGCTGAGATCGATGAGCTGGCCGGGCTGAAGGATTCGCGGGTTCTCGATCCCGTTGGCCGCGGCAACGGTCTGCCAGTCCACTCCCGCCGAAAGGCCTCCGCCGCCGGGATCTCCGGCCCCCGAGGCCAGGCTTTGCACGTTGCTGTTGGCGGGTGCCTCGGTCTGTGGCTGTGTGCCGGCCGGCGAGCGTCCCCTGCGCGTGAACGACGGCGCGTTCAGCTCCGGAATGTCGAATGTAGTGATCTTCTGCTGCGTGAGCACGATGGCCACGCCGGCCCGCAGGGGGCGGCCGTCGGGGGAGAAGTACTCGAGCGTCTCCTCCATCGACTCCATGATTCCGTCGAACTGAAACGATCCCCAGGAAAAGCGGACCGCTGGCGGGATGTACTTGGTGGGCTGATTGGCCGGCTGCCCGGCAGGGGTGATGAAGTAGGCCACGCGCTGAGTCAGTTTGCGCACGTCGACGATGCCGGCGTCGCTGTCGGCCAGGGCGTGGGTGACGTCGAAGAAGAGCTGCACGGCCAGCTTCATCGTTCCGGCCCCGACGAACTGCTGGGCCTGCGCGCCGCGCTGATCGCCGCTGCCGCTCGGCTGCTGCAACTGGTTGGCGAAGCTCACCTTGAGCGTGTCCGGGTTGAACTGCACCGTCAGCGTCTTGTCGTCGTTGATCGGGTTCTTGAACTGCGCGTCGAGCTCGCGGAGCTGCGCCTTGGCCAGGTTCACGTCGTCAGGCATTGCCACCTCCGGTGGGCTGCTCGAACGACATCGACTCGTAGGTGAGCTGCATCTCTTCGATCGCCACCACCCCGTCCTTGGCGTTGAGCGGCGGAGCCTTCAACTTTGTCAGGAGGCAACCCTTGAGGAGGAAGTGCGCTTGTTCCTGACGGTCGGACGAGAGGAGGATGACCTTGGCCTCGCCGCGCAGGTCACCGCGGAGTTGCTGCGGCGAGCCCTGTTGCTGCGCGTCGAACCAGTCCCAGAGATCGAAATTCGCCGTCATGCCGCGCTTGAGCGTCACTTGGCCGTAGTTGACCGGCCCGATCAGACGGATCTGGCGCGTGTTGTTGCCCCCTTCACGGATGGTCTTGACGTCCATCGTCATCTCCAATCCGTCGCACTCCGAGAAGGCGGCCAGGCAGAGCACCGGCGCGATGGCAGGGACGTCGATCTCCACCGAGAAGTTGTAGGCGACGAAGGGATAGGTGTCGGCGCGTTGCGTGATCGTGACCATCAGCGGACCTCCTGGGCGATCGTCCGGTCGCCGCTCTGCACCAGACGAACGGTGAGGAAGGAGAGCGGCTGCGACGGCGCCACGCGCACCTCGGCGATGAAGAGGCCGCCGTCTACGGTCTCGGGTGTGTTGACCGTCTGGTCCGTCGTGACCTGAAACGCTCCGCGAGCCGTCCGTCCGGCCAGCGCGCCGCGGGCGAACATCGTCTCCAGCATCGACTCGAGGGCGCGCTTGACCGCACGCTGGAGCACGGCGTTGTTCGGCTCGAAGACGTAGCTCATTCCGACGTCGAGCGCGGCCCGCCGGATCAGGATCAAGAGGCGCCGGACGTTGATCGGACGGATGTCCGCGTCGGCGCTGAGCGTGTCGGAGTCGAGACAGAGAAAGCCGGCCGGCTCCTGGCGGATGACATTGATCTGCGCGTCCTGCAGCGGCTGGTAGAGCTCCGGCCGAAGCGCGGGAGCCAGCGCGACGACACCGAGCAGCGGCTCGTTGGCCGGAGCCACCCAGGCGCCCCGCCCGATCGCACGTGCCGCCATGACGCCGGCCGTGGCACCGTCGGGAGGATTGGCTCGAATCGATTGGACGTCGTTCTCTTCGCGGCCCATCAGCCACGGATGCGTGACCGCGCCGTAGCTGAGCGCCTGCGGCTCGACGCCGCTCGTCAGGGTAGTGACGTGTTCGATGGCATCCTGCTCGCGCGTGCCGCGCGGAAGCGTGAGCAGAGCGACCAGGTCACCGCGCGCCGCGCACATGCGCAGCATGGCTGTCTGTACGTCCACCAGCAGCGGACTGGGGCCGGGCGTTTCGATCTCGATCCAACCCGCTCCGACCGAGATGGTGACGCTGATGTCATTGGAGTATGGACTGACGCGCTGGCCGATGTGGCGGCGCAGGCGGTAGTGGTAATCGGCCGGGGTATTGCGCACCAGGTCGACCACTCCGCTGCTGCTGCTGTCGATGACCACGGCGTCGGAGAAGTCGGCGCGCGTCGCCTCTTCCAGATCGTCGATGGCGCCGCCAAGCGGTGTCCAGGTCAGCGTGAACGTGTTGCCGGCCGGGGTCGTGGCGGACAGCACCGGCGCGTCGACCGGGTCGAGCAGCGTGCAGTCGAGGAACTGGCCGAGCCGCGGATCGGGCGGCGGCGCGGGCTCGGCCGTCGAGATGACAGCGTTCGTGTCGTTGCGCTCCCAGCCGCGATGAACGGCATCGGGCACGGCCAGGATCGTGGCCTCGTCCACCACGAGGCCGGCGTGAATGCCGGTCAGCTTGCGAGGCGCCGCGCTCTGGTAGCGGATGAAGTCAGCGTCGCTGAGGACGTCGCGAAGGCCGCTGTCGGCCAGAGCCGCGTCGAGGAAGAGTGTACGGTCGTAAGGAATGAGTCCATCGCGCTCGAGGGTCGAGTCGCTTCTCGGATCGGCGAGCGTCTCTTCCGTCGGAAGCGCGCTCATGCCGATGGGAAGGAAGAACGACGATTGGTCGTGGGAGGCCAGAGGAAAGCGCGGCCTCATGGCATCGTTCCAGACCTCCGGCCACTTCGTCGGCGGCCGATAGGTCGACGTATCGATCGAGCTGGCGATCTGCTCGTACAGCGAATCGTCGTCCGGCAGCGCGGCCCAGTAGCGGGGATGGAGAGGCGCGAAGGTAAGGCCGGTGAGCCGGATCGAAGGCTGCCCTTCCACGCGGACGTTGAGATCGAACGAAAGACGTTCGGAGACCGGCGAGCCTGGAGGACTCGACACCGACAGCGGTGACGACA
>DATLWH010000226.1:0-3445 GCA_035576505.1 Thermoanaerobaculia bacterium
GATCGAAGGCGACCGGGTGCGCATGCAGCGCAACAGCGACTACTTCATCCCCGGCATCCCGCACCTCGACGAGCTCGTCTTCCGGCTCGACCTGCGCAGCTTCCGCGAAGTGGCCGAGGCCTTCCTCAACGGCGCCATCGACGTCGCCCACGGCGTTCCCCTGAGTATCGTCAGCGATGTGCGCAAGAATCCGAGCATCGCGTCGTACATGCTGACGACGATCCAGCTCCATACGTCGTACTTCGGATATGACTGTTCGTTGCCGCCGTTCAACCGCGTCGAAGTGCGCCAGGCGGTGAATCACGCCATCAACCGCAACCGGATCAACGAGCGCGTCTTCGCCGGCCTCGGCGTCATTGCCCGGTCGCTGCTCCCCCCGGGACTGCTCGGCTACGACGCGAACCTCCAGGGCGTCGAACACGATCCTGAGCGCGCCCGCTCTCTCATGCAGAAGGCCGGCTTCGGCGGCGGCCTTCGCGTCGAGTACCGGACGTGGGACACGGACGAGTTCAACAACTCCGGCCAGCTCCCGCTGATCGTCGAAGACCTGGCCGCCATCGGCATCGACGTGAATGTAACGAAGCATTCGGCGGTGGAGGCCCGTAAGCCGCTCTTCCGGCCCGGGCACGGCATGGTCTTCTGCGGCAATTGGTACGCGGACTTCCCGGACTCGGACAACTTCTTCTACGTCTTTTTTCACAGCGAAGCGCGTTCGGTGCGGGGTTTCTACTTCAACCGTCCTGAAATCGATGCGCAGATCGTCGAAGCGCGCCGCTCGAACGACTCCGAGCACCGCGCGGAGATTTATCGGCAGCTCAATCAGATGGTGATCCGGGAAGCGCCGCTGGCCCCCCTCTTTCACGAGCGCTTCTTCGTCATGCAGAAACCAGAGGTCCGTGGGCTGCGCACGTCGCTCGTACCGCCGGCGGTGCGGTATTTCGATACGTGGATGGAAGAGTAGGAGGCTAATCCGGATTGCTTCACAGTGGATTCGCGGACACTGTGTAACGTCGAGAGCCTTCTCCCCCCGCTGAAAAGCGCCGTGGGGACAAGGATGCTCGATGAACCACTGTGTCTGCGATTCCACTTAGCCTTCACTTAGCCTGCATTTCTCACAATCTGCTTGAATCGCTTACTACTTCTTTTAATCGAGCGTCCTTCTCCCCCCGCGGTTTCTTGCGGGGGGAGAAGGTGCCGAAGGCGGATGAGGGGGGCGTATACGCGATATGAGCGATTTACCGACGCCGGTACGAGACCGCTTGGAGGCTCGAACGTATGTTGCTACTCCACACGCGCGCGAATGCCGTACTCGTGAAACGCCCCCTCATCCGCCTTCGGCACCTTCTCCCCCAGCTGAAAAGCGCTGGGGGAGAAGGGCGCTCGACGGGGTAGGGGGTGCCGACGATTCCAGTGAGAGGATGAGAGGTGCGGGTAATTGGGGGTTAGCTGACGGTTCGCTGGGTTCGCTGGGGGTTAGCTGGCGAGAAAGCCGCGCTAATGCCGGCCTAATCCGGATTGCCTGGAACCGCCACCTCGGTCGCCGCGGCCGGCGCGGGGCGGCCGGAGATGTAGACGCCACCGAAGATCATCACCGCGGCAAGGATGGCGATCGAGCGGATCCGCTCGTGCAGAAAGATCGCGGCGAGAAAGACGGTGAAGACAGGCTGCAGGTACGTGTAGGCGGCAACGACCGAGCTGTCCGCGTGTTTCAGCGCCCACGCGTTCATCAGATACGCGGCGACGGTCGGCCCGGCGATGACGAGCCCCAGGGCCACCCAGGCCCGGCCCGGGATGGCCGACCACTGCTCGTGCATCATCGGCCAGGCGGCGATCGGAAGCATCACGACCGACGCCACCGCGAACATCCGGGCGATCACGCGGCGCGCGGAGAGACGGGCCATGGCCGGTTTCGAGGCTACGAGATACAACGCGTACGAAAGCGAGTTCCCGACGATGAGCAGATCGCCGATGAGCGACTTCGTCGTCCCGCTGAAGCCCTCTCCCCCGACCACGACGATGGCACCGGCCGCGGCCAGAGCGATCCCGCCGATCTTCGCGGCCGTGGCCCGTTCGCGCCCCATCGTGATCGCCGCGCCGAGGGCGAAGACAGGGATGGTGGTGATGAGGATGGCGGCCACGTGCGCGCTGGTGAAGGCCAGCCCGGCCAGGAAAAGGGACTGATTGATGACCACCCCCAGGATGGCGAACCCGGCCAGCCGCCGCCCGTCGCCCGGCTCCAGCGGCGCGGCATTGCGCTCGCGCAGGATCAGGTTGAGGATGATGGCCGCTCCAACCACCCGTAACCAGGCGAAGGTCAGGGGGTTGAAGGAGTGGAGCCCGAACTTGGAAATGATGTAGTTGAGGGAGAAAAGCACGGCCACGGAGGCCATGACGCCGTGGACGAGAAGTGGGTGGGGGTGCTTTTGCAAACGGCCAGCATCATAATCGCGTAAACGCTGGAGATCGTTCGCCGTCCAAAGGACCGTGGGTACCGTGGCGACATTCCGAGTGAATCCGATCAGCGAGTCCAACCCGTCAGACCAGGAGCTCATCGCTCGAACGCTGGGCGGAGACGGGAACGCCTTCGGAATCCTGGTGGACCGCTTCCAGCGGAAGATCTATCGCGTGGCGTACGCCATCGTCCGCGACGACACCGAGGCCGACACGATCACGCAGGACACGTTCATCCAGGCCTACATGCACCTGGCGCGGTTCCAGGGCCGCTCCGAGCTGGAGACGTGGCTGACGCGGATCACCATCAACCGCTCGCGGGACTGGCTGCGCCGCCGCAAGTTCGTCAGCCTCTTTACCCATGATCCCGAGAGCGACGAACGGGTGTACAGCATCATCGAGCCGGTCGACGGCACCCCCGATGCCGAACGGCAGCTCATGGCCACTCAACTCCGCGCGGCCATTCTCCGGGCGGAGCGCACCCTGTCATCGCAGCAGAAGATCATCTTCCGTATGCGACACTATGAGCAATATTCACTCGAGGAGATTGCAGAGCTCCTCGGGCTGCGCTCCGGAACGGTCCGGGCGCATCTGTTCCGGGCCATCCACAAAGTGCGCAAGGAGCTCGCCGAGTGGGTCACGCCGAGAGAGGGAAGTCCCGATGAAGCACTATAGCGAAGCAGAACTGCTGGAGACGTACTACACGCAACCGGGCCAGTCGATGCCGGTGATGATGCACCTCGCCAATTGCCCCGACTGCGCCGAGCGCTATGCCCGGCTCGACCGGAAGCTGCGGGAAGCAGCCGCCTGCAATACCGAGAAGCCGGCAACATTCTGGGCCCGGCAACGGCTGCAGATCATGCGCCGCGTCGAAGCGCGGAAGGAGCGGGCAACCTCCAACGCCCGCACGTTGCGCGTTGCAGCCGCGGCGGTCCTCTCCTTCTTCCTCGGCGCCGCCGTCGTCTACGAAACGGTCAAGCCGGCACAGCACCAG
>DATLWH010000227.1:0-3042 GCA_035576505.1 Thermoanaerobaculia bacterium
GGCGGGAAAGTCTTTGATGAAGCCGTAGCCGCCGAAGATCTGCACGCCTTTCTCGGTGGCGCGCACGGCGACCTCGGAGGCGTAGAGCTTTGCCATCGCCGAGGCCTGCGTCACCTTCTCGCCGGCATCCTTGATGGCGGCGGCGCGATAGCAGAGGAGCCGTGCGGCATCGATCTCAGTGGCCATATCGGCGAGCATGAACTGGATGGCCTGGAATTCGGAGATGGCTTTTCCGAAGGCCTGGCGCTGCCTGGCGTAGTCGCGGGCCGCCTCATACGCTCCCCGGGCGATGCCGACCGAGAGCGCGCCGATGGAGATGCGGCCGCCGTCGAGCACTTTCATGGCGTCGATGAAGCCGTAGCCGATCTCGCCGAGGATGTTCGACGCCGGAACGCGGCAGTCTTCCATCACCAGTTCCGCGGTGTCGGAGACCCGCATGCCGAGCTTGTTCTCTTTCTTGCCGGGCCGGATGCCGGGACGATCCATTTCCACGGCGAAGGCGGTGATGCCGCGCTTCTGATCCGACTTGTCGGTGACGGTCAGGACGACGGAGATATCCGCATAGGTGGCGTTGGTGATGAAGTTCTTCGTCCCGTTGAGCACCCACTCATCGCCGTCTTTGACCGCGGTGGTGCGCAGGCCTGAGGCGTCGCTGCCGGATCCGGGCTCGGTGAGCCCCCAGGCGCCGATCCACTCACCGGAGGTGAGCTTCGGCAGCCACTTCTTCTTCTGTTCGTCATTGCCGGCCAGGTAGATGTGGCCTGTGCCGAGGGAGTTGTGCGCGGCCACGCTGAGGGCGAAGCCGCTGTCGACGATGGCCAGCTCTTCGATGACATGGATGTAGTCGATGTACGACAGTCCGGCGCCGCCGTACTCCTCGGGGACGGTGACGCCGAGCATGCCCAGGCCGCCGGCGCGCTTGAAAACGTCTGTCGGAAAGTGCTGCGCCTCATCCCACTGCATGAGGTGAGGCTTGATCTCGCTGAGCGCGAAATCGCGCACCATCTGTTGAATCTGTGTCTGCTCGTCTGTGAGACGGAAATCCATTCACGCTCCTCGGAGATCTTGTTGTCCAGGGCGCATGAGGCTCGCGCGCCGCACGGGCGAAACGGGGATGATAGCAGGGCCGCAGGGTGTTGGTAGAATTGTGGATATGAGCGATAGGAAGTCACCGCTTGACTCGTTGACGGCGGACAACAACGAAGTTCTGCGCGCGATCCGTGACAGCGATGCCGTCGATTGGCGCATCGATGCATCAATGATGCGAGATCTGATTCGAAAGACTCCTGCAGAGCGGTTGCGAATCGCCGAAGAGGCTGCTGCCAGTCTTGAGGATCTGCTTGAGCGTATCCACCGCTTCAACCCATGATTGCTAGAGCGTTTTTTCAGATCCTGCGCACGCTCGAAGAGCACGATCTCCGATACGTTCTCATCGGTGGCCTTGCCGCCAACTTCTGGGGCTCCGATCAGGTCACGATGGACGTCGATATCTGCTATGCGCGCGATCATAAGAACCTGACCGTCCTCGTGAAAGCGCTGCATGCACTGGATGCTCACCTTCGCGGTTGGCCCAAGGGTGTTCCGGAGTTTATCGACGAGCGTGCGTTCCGGCTCGGGGACACCATGACTTTCGAAACAAAGTTTGGTGCATTCGACTGCCTGGGCACGCCCTCCGGAACTGACGGATACCCTGACCTCATCGCAAACGCAAAAGAGATGATTGTCGAAGACGGCGTCACCGTAACCGTAGCCAGTATCGACGACATCATACGGATGAAAAGGACGGCGGGAAGGGCGAAAGACCTGACCGGTGTCGAAAGTCTGAAGCTCTTGAAGGAGCTTCGCCGTAACGAACCTCCGTCCGGCGAATAGTCATAGCAGCATCCTGTACACATCGTTCTTCCGCATCCCGAACTTCTCCGCGACCGCTTTCACCGCATCGTTGCGGCGCATGCCGCCGGCGCGGAGGCGTTCGAACTCGGCGGCGATCTCCTCGGGAGAGGCGGCGCTCGCGGCTGCTTGCGCGGCGGCGAAGACGAGCGTGATCTCGCCGTAGATCGATTGCCGCGGGCGAAGCTCGGCCAGGACTTCGCTGATCGTGCCGCTGAGGAACTCCTCGTGCATCTTCGTCATCTCGCGGGCCAGGGTGAGCTCGACGTCGCCGAGGACGGCCAATGCGTCTTCGAGCGAATCGACGACGCGCTCCGGTGACTCGTAGACGATGGCTGTGTGGCCGATCTCGGCGACGGTGCGGTAAAAATCGGTGCGTTCGCCGCGGCGATGCGGGGTGAATCCGAGGAAGGTGAAGGGGAGCGGTGCGATTCCACTGGCGACGAGGGCTACGACGGCGGCAAACGGGCCTGGGACTGGCTCGATCACGAGACCGAGCTCGCGCGCCAGGCGCACGAGCCGGAAGCCGGGATCGCTGACCACCGGCATGCCCGCGTCGGAGACCAGTGCGATCGTCTCGCCCGCGGCGATGCGGTCGGCGAAAGCGCGGGCCTTCAGCTCCTCGGTGTGATCGTCGAAGCGATCGGTCGGCCGGGAGATGCCGAAGTGAGTCAATAGTTTACGCGTGTGCCGCGTGTCTTCGCAGAGGATGAGATCGGCCGACTGCAGCGCCTCGATCGCCCGCGGCGGAAAATCGCCGAGGTTGCCGAGCGGTGTGCCGACGATCAGGAGCTTGCCGGGCATGGGAGGCGAGTGTATCTCGTGTTGTGGCAGAGCTTTGCGGGTTTCTGTTGCCGGGGAGGGGGGTCGAATCGAGAGTCCGGACTCTCAGATCGAGAGTCCGTACTCTCAAATCGAGAGTCCGGACCCTCAGATCGAGAGTCCGGACCCTCAAGTCGAGAGTCCGGACCCTCAAGTCGAGAGTCCGTACTCTCAAATCGAGAGTCCGGACTCTCAGATCGAGAGTCCGTACTCTCAGATCGAGGGTCCGTACTCTCAAGTCGAGAGTCCGTACTCTCAGATCGAGAGTCCGTACTCTCAGATGTGAGGGTCCGTACTCTCAGATCCAGGATGCCGTGCTCTGGTCGAACA
>DATLWH010000228.1:0-9229 GCA_035576505.1 Thermoanaerobaculia bacterium
GATGGTGTAGGTAACGGTGTTGCCAGCCGTGGCGGTGGTTGCGCCGTCGGTCTTGGTGACGCCGAGATCCGTCGCAGTGCTGAGGAGCGTTTCGATCTCCTGGAAGTTGACCGCAGCCCGATTGCCGAAGGTGTAGCCGCCGGCGAACCCGCTGGCAGTCGACGCGTAGCCAAGCGCCGGCGACGTCGTACCGGACGTGTTGACGTTGAGGCTATCTCCTGGTGATGCCGGCGGGGTTGGGAGGTTCCCATCAATGTTGATGACGGTGGTTGGTGCGGGGGTCACGTTGAATGTGTCGCTGGCACCACCGCCGTTCGCCTGCAATGTGGTGACTCCCGAGTAGGGGATCGCCGCACCGGGACTCATCGTGACGCTGGAGGCGTCGACCGTCCAGGTGCGCGCCGTGGTTCCGACGTCGTCGAACGCAAGCGTCGGTACATTCAGGCTGCCGGAGCCGGTAGAGGTGATCGTACCGGCGCTTCGGAGCGTCAGTGCGTGAGGTTGAATGAGCGTCATCGGCTGTGTGACGGTGATCCCGAACCCCGGACTGGAGGCAACGACGATCGAGGGAGTGGAGATTCGGTTGATCTCTACATTACTGATCTCGAGCGCCGCAGCGGCGTCGGTCGTCGATCCAAGATCGACCGGGGCGCTGGCCGAGGAGATGGTCACAACTCCCGATGCGAGCATACCGCCCGAGAACGTGCTCATGATCAGGCGATCGGTCGTCACATTCACATTCTGGCCAAACAGAGTGTAATCTGGAGAGTCGTCAAGAATCACGCTACCGGCCAGTGCGTTAAGTGTCGTAGTCCCCAATTCTGAGCCGAATGACCCGCGTTTGAAGCCGGTAGCATTCGTGATGAAGTCGCGCCCTACGGTTGCTGTAGCGTTGGCGCCTGTGTGCGCCAGGTCGGCGATGACACCATCGATGCCAGCCAGAGCGATATCGCGCATCGCGGTGAGTGTTATGAAGTCCGTGGCGAGAACGAGGGCAGTGGAATTAATGTCGCGGCCGGAAATCTCGGTGATAGAGCCGGCATGTGCCTGTACCGTGCCACTGACCAGCGTAATGTCCGAACCCGCGCCGAACGTCTGCAGGAAGACGTCGCCGCTCGAGTCTCCTGACTCGATGGTCGAAGCTGGGAAGGTCATGGTCCCACCCGTGACCAGGCTGATGCTTCCGTTGTTGGTTACGCGCAGCCCGATGAATGCCGGGCTGACGCCGCCAATCGTGATGTCATCCACATCGCGGTACGTGATCGAGCCGTTTACTGTAACGATTCCCAGGTTCGTCACGTTGTTTCCGACGTCCGGCAGATTGACTGTGCCGGTCGCGCTCACTCCGAATGCCGGATAGTTGAATGGAGCTGTCTGTCCTACGGTAGCGACGTTCTGGATGATGAGGTTTGCCAGGCCGGTAGGCGTGGTGGGATTGTTGATCGTGACGGAGTCCCCTCCGCCGAGGCCATCGAAGACGACGTTCGTCTTGTTCGAAAAGGTGTAGCTCTCAAACGTCGGGCTGCTGATGGTCGCCTGGCCGGCAACCGCTCCGTCGGAGATCGTGACGGCGTCCAGGCCCGCCGTTCCGTTAACCGTCAACGACGACGCGGCGGCCAAGTCCGTAACCGGCTCGAGGTTTGTGTAGCGGAGCACCAATCCGTCCAGATCGACCACGCCGTCGTGCGGCGTCCGTTGGGTGACGCGTTCCTTCTGCACGGAGCCGCCCGTAATAACGAGCGTGTCCCATCCGGCGGCCCCTCCGTCGTAGTCGATCCCACCGGCAAGCGAAAACGGGGTTGAGAGATCGAGCGTGAGCGTGTCGTCACGGTCGTCGGCCCCTCGGACGGTGACGTGCGCCGTTTCCCTTGCGGGGGCGCTGGCGACGACCGTGTATGAGCGTTGATCGACGATCACAAGGCGCTCGCCGTCGCGCCGGAGAATGAGCTGCTGCCCATCGGCCGAACGGTTGACATACATCAATGTTCGGGACGGATTCGCCACAGCCTCGGAAGCGAAAGAGATTGAGAGAACGAAGATCGAGAGGATCGCGGGCGGCAGGTTCATAGAGTCTCCACGCCTGCGCATGGGAACGTTGGCGAGCGCGCATCTTACGCTAATAACTTCGCAGTACCCATTGTCGTTGCCCGCAACCACATCGGTGTGTACTGTATACAGTATGCAACCAGCCATCCTCACCCTTCTCCGCGACAACATCAGCGACTCGGTGGCCGTCGAGCTGCGGAACATGATCGTCGACGGCCGTCTCCCGGCCGGTGAGCGCATCAATGAGGTTCATCTGTCGCAGCAGCTCGGCGTCAGCCGTACGCCGCTGCGCGAGGCGCTTGCGCATCTTGCTCATGAAGGGACGCTGCGGGCTGTTCCGCGGATCGGCTACTTCGTCCGGGCGCTCACGCTCGAGGAATTCGAGCAGATCTACGCCATCCGCCCCCTCCTCGAGCCGGAGGCGCTGCGGTTGGCGGGACTGCCGTCGCGCGATCGGATGGAGCGTCTGCGGGAGATCAATGATCGGATCGGCACAGCGCGCAACGCCGACGTCGTCATCGGGTTGGACGATGACTTCCACCTGGAACTGATCGCGACGTGCCCCAACACTGTCTTGCTCGACCTGATCCGGCAATTCATTCTGCGGACGCGCCGGTACGAGATCGCTTTGATGCGCGAGCGGAAGAACATCTCGGGAGCCAACACCAGTCACAAATCGATCCTGGCGGCGCTGCGCCGGCGTGACCTCGAGGGGGCATGCGCGGCACTCGCTGCCAATCTGCAGGCCGGACGCGCTCCGATCGCTTCCTGGCTGGGAGGCCTCAACCGATGATCCGGGCGGCCGTTCTTTTCGTGGCAATGTCCGCCGTCCTCGGTGTGGCGCTTCATGCACAACCTCCCGCCGCGGACGAACCGCTCGCCGGCATCTGGTCGAACGAGATGATGTTCGCGCCCGGTCTGCACGGCGTTCTCACGGTTGCACGCAAGGGATCGGCGTGGTCTGCGACTCTGTCGGGTTCGGAATCAAGATCGGAGTTGACGGGCGACAGACTCCGCTTCGCATTTCCAAGCAATGGCGGCGAGTTCCGCGGCACGTTGAGCACTGACGGACGGGCGATCACCGGTTTCTGGCTACAACCTGGAGGGGAAACGCAGGATCCGCGCGATCCCGGCGGCTCAGGCCAGCCCTTCGCCTCGCCACTCGTCCTTCGACGAGTCCGAGCCGGCACGTGGCGCGGGACGGTGCGGCCGCTCGAGAACCGTTTCACGCTCTACTTGCGGATCTTCCGCGACGCCGAGGGATCGCTCATCGGCGCGTTCCGCAATCCTGACCAGAACTCCAACGGCGGATCGATGCAGTTCCGCGTCCTGCGGGAAGGCGACTCGGTGATCTTCACCGCCCGGCGCGATCCGTCGGAGCCCGAGATCCGCCTCACAGCGACGTTCACCAGATCGCCGGAGCGTCTGCAGATCCGCTGGCCCGATCTCAATCGCGTCGTCGACCTGACGCGCCGAACCCCGGCCGAGGCCGCCGGCTTCTTTCCGCGCCCTCCGGGCCGGCCCAAGTACGTGTACCGGAAACCGCCCATCACGGGAGACGGTTGGGAAACAGCGCGCGCCCGAGACGTCGGCATGGACGAGACGGCGCTGGCTAAGGTGATCCAGAGATTGATCGACGCCGACCCTTCGGTACGTCGTCCCGCGCTCATCCACTCCATCCTCGTGGCGCATAAGGGAAAGCTGGTGCTCGAGGAGTATTTCTACGGGTTCGATCGCGACCGGCCACACGATTTGCGCTCGGCAGGCAAGACGTTCGCCTCGGTGATGCTGGGTGCGGCGATGAAGCGGGGCGCAGCCATCGCGCCCGAGACGCCGGTCTACATCCTTCTCGCAGGCATGGGCCCGTTCGCGAATCCCGACCCGAGGAAAGCGCAGATCACGCTTGCGAATCTCATGACCCACACCTCGGGGCTGGCCTGCGACGACAACGATGACGCCTCCCCCGGCCAGGAAGACAAGATGCAGGGGCAAACACAGCAGCCGAACTGGTGGAAGTACACGCTCGACCTGCCGATGGTTCACGACCCCGGGACTCGATACGCCTACTGCTCGGCGGGGATGAACCTGCTCGGCGCTGCGCTCACGACCGCGACAGGAACATGGCTACCCGAATACTTCGAACGTACGGTTGCGCGCCCACTTCAATTCGGACCTCACTACTGGAATCTGATGCCGACCGGCGAAGGCTACCTCGGCGGCGGCGCGTACATCCGGCCGCGCGATCTCCTCAAAGTCGGCCAGGCGTATCTCGACGGGGGCGCGTGGCACGGACGGCCTCTGGTCGACCCGGCGTGGGTGAAGCTCTCGACCGCACCGCACATGGAGGTCACGCCGGCCACGACCGGACTCGATTCGAAGCAGTTCTCCAACGTCTACATCGAGGCGGTCGATGGCTTTGCCTGGCACCTGAGCGAGCTGAAATCGGGAGACCACACCTATCGCGATTACGCGGCCACCGGCAACGGCGGCCAGCTCCTCATCGTTGTTCCGGAGCTCGATCTGGCGGTCGTCTTCACCGCGGGCAACTACGGGCAGGGTGGGATCTGGGGCCGGTTCCGCGATCAGATCGTGCCGAGGGAGATCATCCCGGCGATTCGACACTGACCGCGGAGGGGCGAGCACTTCTCGCCACCGCTTCCCACTCCACCCGCCCACCAGGGCTCGGTGTCCAATCAGGGCCGGAGGGTGATGTGTCGACGGCGAGAGCCAGCAGGCGGCCGTCGAAGTCCAGCAGAAGTTTGTCGGCGATGAGAGAGGCGATGATTTCTCCAAGCAGCGTCGGCTCGATGGATGTGCGCTCGGCGAGCGAGCGGCGGTCGGTGGCTTCGTCGCAGGCGGCGTAGATGCGGGCGGCAAGTGGCGGAAGAACGTGATGGTCGGCAGTGCGGCAGGAGCGGGTGTCGGTGATCTCAATCGTCTCGTCGCTGCGGTGCATTTCCAGTACGGGACGCGCGCTTGCGTCCTCATGCGCGTCGCGCCAGAAGCCCAGCCAGGCGACAAGGAGTCGCTGGCCAAGTGCAGGCGGAGGAGCGGGGTTCCTGTCGACGAAGTAGTAGGCGAGATCGCGCATCTCATCGGGTGGCAGCGGGTAGACGTGCGCGTACGCCGGCTCGGGGACCAGATCGAGCGAGTATGCCGAGGCATCGCGATGGTAGGGGCTGAACCGGACGAACTGGATCGGCGTCGCGTAGACGGGCGGTGAAAGATGAGAGACCAGCGGGAGCCACGCCAGCAACTCGAAGTACCAGTCGTCGCGCTGGCCGGGAACGTCGATCAGAAAGATCCATGAGATCTCCATCGAGAGCTCAGCAGCCCACTTGAGAAGCTGCACGTTCATCCATGCCTTGTTGCCCTTGGCCAGGAGCCGGAGGATCTCGTCGTGAAAGCTCTCGATGCCCGGTTGGATCGAGCGGACGCCGGCATCGGAGAAGCCCTGCATGTGCCGGCGCCGGAGGTTGGCCTTGGTCTCATAGAAGATGTCGTAATCGTGACCCTTCAGAAGCGGCAGGACGCTCTCGTGATACTGCATGTCGATGATGTTGTCGACGACGGTGAAGCGGCGTACGCCGTAGCGCGCCGCGAGGCGATGGAACTCCTCCACGGCACGCGCCGGACTCTTGGCGCGGTACGACATGTTGCCGCCGTTCAGCCCGCAGAAGGTGCAGTGCGACTTGGCTCCCCACCAGCAGCCGCGCGAGGTCTCCACCACGACCGCCGGAACGACGGCATCGCGCAGGGGCGAGCGCTCCAGCGCCGAGAAGTAGTCGTCGTAGTCGGGCGTGGGAATCGCGTCCATCGACCAGACGGATGCGCGCGGCGGCTCGATGTCGCGCCTCTGCGACGTGGCCCGATCGATTACGCCTGCCGGCGGAGTAATCGCGCGGCCGTGGTCGAGCAGCGCGCGGACGAGCGGCACGATGATCTCGTCGGCCTCGCCGGAGACGATGTAGTCGACCCACGGAAACGCGCGCGCCGCGGCCATGCCCATCGCCGACTCACAATTCGTCCCGCCGATCATGGTGATGATGTCGTTGTCGCGCTCGCGGATCGCGCGCAAGAGCGCCAGCGAGGCGGTGTGCTGCTGGAATGTCGAGGTGCAGCCGACGATTCGCGGGCGCGCTGCCACGATCTCGTCCGCGAGGTCGCTGGTGAATCGCGCCGCCTCGGCGCGAAGCGCGAGAAGAAGCGTCGCCGGATCCTCGTCGAGCTCGGCCGCGCGGCCCTGCGCCATCTCCGCGGCGATCTCTGCGAGATAGCCGCCGTCGACCGGGCTCATTTCGGGAAAGGCCGCGGCAGCGAAGGTCCATTCGCCGATGAGCAGCGTCGTCCGCGAATTCAGGACGCCGTCGTAGGCGTGCATGCCGATCCGGGCGGCGAAGTCGAGGCAGGCATAGCGCGTCTCGACCGAAATGCCGGCGCCGCGAAGCTCAGCAGTAAGAAGCCCCAGGGCGATCGAGGGACGCTCGACCGCGGCGTACGGCATCGAGACGAGGCAGACGTCCATCGGTTGTTACCAATCTGGAGCTGTCCGCTGAAAGAGTCAATGATGGGGGTAGGGAAACAGAGCCCATATGTCACTCCTACTAGTGACGAAAGGAGGAGTCAATGAGCGAACCACGAATGCTGTATGGCGTCGTCATCCACGATTGCATCAAAAGGGGAAACCAGCAGGAGATCCAGCAGCTTCTCAATGAGGCACAAAAGCAGCACGGCGAGCTCAGCCAGGGCATCAGCGACCTGCAGGGCGCGCTCAAGGGCGGCGGCAGTGGCATCCGTCCGCTGTACGGCGTGGTGATTCACGATTGCATCAAACGTGGAAACAAGGCCGAGATGACGAAGCTCCTCGACGAGGCCCGGCAGGCTCACCAGCAGCAGGGCGACCTCGGCAAGGCGATCAAGGACCTCGAAAGCGCGCTCGGGAAGTAGGGAGGACGCAATGGCAACAGGATCGGTCATGCCCTATGGCGCCGCGATCAACGACGCCATCAAGCGCCAGGATCATGGCGAGATGAAACGGCTGCTGACGCACGCCAAAGATCTCCACGAGAAGCAGGGAGACCTCGGCAAAGCGATCAAGGAGCTGGAGGCGGCGCTGAAGAAGAAGGCGTAGGCCGGCACGGCCGGCGGCGATGGTTGCCCAAGGCTCGGCCAACAGTGGCGCACCAAACGTTTCTGCCGCGCAGTCTCCTAGGAATACCGTTCATGGAAGAGAAAAAGCTGCCGCACCGCTATGCCACGGTCGACGACTTCGCCCGGAGCCATCCGATTCATGTGGTCTGGGAGATCACGCTGGCGTGCAACCTCAAGTGCATGCACTGCGGATCGCGCGCCGGCAAGGCGCGCCCGTCGGAGCTGACAACCGAGGAGTGTCTCGATGTGGTGCGGCAGCTCGCCCGGCTGCGGGTGCGCGAGGTGACGGTCATCGGGGGCGAGGCCTTTCTTCGCCGCGACTGGCTCACCATCATCCAGGCCATCAGCGATCACGGCATGCACCCCAGCATGCAGAGTGGCGGCCTGGCGCTGAATGAGGATCGCATCCGCGCGGCGAAGGAGGCAGGGCTGCGCTCGTGCGGTCTCTCGCTCGACGGCCTGCCGGAGTTGCACGACAAGCTGCGCGGCGTGAAGGGCTCGTTCGAGCACGCCATGCGCGCGCTGCGCCTGCTCAAGAAATACGACATCCCCAGCAGTGTGAACACGCAGATCGGCGCGACGACCTTGCCGCATCTGCGCGAGCTGTTGCATCAGATCGCCGACGCCGGCGCGCGCAACTGGCAGATTCAGCTCACCGTGGCCATGGGAAATGCCGCCGATCACGATGAGATCCTGATGCAGCCGTATCAGATCCTGGAGTTGATGCCGCACCTGGCCGAGCTCTTCGACGAGGCACTCGAACTTGGCGTTTTGATGCAGCCTGGCAACAACATCGGCTACTTCGGACCGTACGAGCATCGCTGGCGCGTCACCGATGCCGAGACCGGTCACTTTCAAGGATGCGCGGCCGGCCACACCGGCCTCGGCATCGAAGCCGACGGCACGATCAAGGGTTGCCCGTCACTGGCCACGGCCGACTATTCGGGCGGCAATGTGCGCGACATGACCATCGACGACATCTGGAATCACTCCGATCAGCTCCGCTTCACCCGGGACCGTACCGTCGATGATCTGTGGGGCTTCTGCCGAACCTGCTATTACGCTGACGTTTGCCGCTCCGGCTGCACGTGGACCAATCACACGCTCCTCGGCCGCGCGGGAAACAACCCTTACTGCCACCATCGGGCGCTCACTTTGGCCAGGGATGGAAAACGCGAGCGCATCGTGAAGGTGGAGGAGGCGCCGGGCAAGCCGTTCGACGCCGGCCGCTTCGCCCTGCTGCTCGAACCGATCGACGGCAGCGGGGAGGCGGTCGTTCAGGAACCTCCACCCCCACGCCTCAAGAGCGAAATCGTGAGAACCGGGACCGACCGCGTCCCTCCAAGCCTGACCCTCTGCCGCGGCTGTGAGCAGTACGTCCATCCCGGAACGGAGAGCTGTCCCTTCTGCGGTGGCGACATCGGCGCCCTCGCTGACGGCTACGCCCAACGCCAGCGCGACATCGCCGAAGCCGCCACACGCCTGCGCAACATGCTTGCCGCGAAGAAGGCGGACGTCGCCGCACTTCCGGTCTGATTCTGAGTGACGCTCTGCCATCTCGGCGCTACTTGTCTTCTTCGACCTTGCCCGTGTTCGAGGTGCGGTGCTCGATTACCTGAAACCTGAGGAAGTCATGAATCGCATCGATGGCCTCGGGGTTGCTCGTCGTCATCCGGATCCGCGCCCCTGAGTCGACATCTTCATAGCGATAGTTGATCGAAGCGTGCAGACGCTCCATCTGCTGGACGCCGGCGGGTGTGTAGCCGTGAACGAAGGTAGGGGTCTTGAAATCCTTCTTCGTAAACTCTGAGGCAATCCCGTGAAGGTGGTTGCGAACCGACGCGATCGTCGCTGAATCTTTGGGGTCGGTGGCGCGCAACTCGATCGCGCCGCCGTCGGCAAACAGGCGAAATGAATGGCGGGTGGTCTCATGAGACATCACCAGGGAATCATGCCGGCTGTCCACGTCGGCGCCGTGCTTCGCGTCTCCGTTTGCAAGGACGTGATCCGAGTGGCTCGTCTGGGTACTGTC
>DATLWH010000229.1:0-3459 GCA_035576505.1 Thermoanaerobaculia bacterium
CCGCCTCGCCAACTTCGGCTACTTCGGACACATGTGGGAGCTCTACGCGATGTGGACCTGGATCCCGGTGATGCTGCGCGCCAGCATGGCACCGCGTCTGGCGGAAGTGGGATCGTTCGTCGTCATCGGAAGCGGCGCCGCCGGCTGCGTCGTGGCCGGACGCTACGCCGACCGTCTCGGCCGCACGGTCGTCGCCTCCGCCGCCATGATCGCCAGCGCCACCTGTTCGATCGCCATCGGCTTTCTCTTCGGCGGCCCGCCCGCCGCTCTTCTCATCGTGGCCGCCATCTGGGGCGCGACGGTGGTCGCGGACTCCGCGCAATTCTCCGCCTGCGTCACGGAGCTCTCCGATCCCCGCTACATCGGCACGGCGCTCACGCTGCAGACCTGCATCGGGTTCCTCATCACGACCGCGTCGATCAGTCTCATGCCTCTCGTCGAGCACACGGTCGGCTGGCGCTGGGCCTTCGCCGTCCTCGCCCCCGGCCCGATTCTCGGCACCATCGCCATGCTGCGCCTGCGCACGCTCCCCGAGGCCAGGAGGATCGCGCAGGGGAGGGGGTGAGGGGACCGCAGCGCCGCTGATGTCTAGAATGTCTGTATGCCAACGAAGGTTCGAGAGGCGATCAGGATCATCGAGCAGGATGGCTGGTATCAAGTGAAATCAAGCGGGAGCAGTCATCGTCAGTTCAAGCATCCGTCGAAGCCTGGTCGCGTGACGATCGCCGGAAAACCGAGCGACGATTTGGCGCCCAAAACATTCGACAGTATCCTTGGCCAGGCGGGCCTGAAATGAGCACGTATCGGTTTCTGATCGTCGTTGAAGAGGCTGGAGCTAACTACTCCGCCTACTCGCCCGATCTTCCCGGCTGTGTGGCTACCGGTGACACGCGCGAGCAAACGGAGAAGAACATGCGTGAAGCGATTCAGCTTCACATCGAAGGCTTGCAGGAAGACGGCCTTCCCATTCCTTCTTCCACCTCGATCGCCGAATACGTCGAGGTCGGAGCGTGACGCAGGCGCCTGAAATGTAAGGTTCTCCGCAGAACCGGTCACGAATCCGACCCCCGACTCCCGCGAAAACTCACACCCTGCGCCGCGTCTTCGCCGGGCCCCGTTCCGTCTCCACCCACGGCTCGATGCCGGGGGCGGTGCAGCGCGCGATCTTCTCGCCGAGGACCTCTTCGATCTGGCGAACCATCGGTACGTCCTGCCAGGAGGCGATCGTCGAAACGATTCCCAGCGCGGCGCCGCGCGCGGTGCGGCCGGCCCGATGGACGTAGTCGTCGACGTTCTCCGGGATGTCGAAGTTGATGACGTGCTCGATGCCGGGGACGTCGATGCCGCGGCCGGCGATGTCGGTGGCCACGAGGATGCGATGCTGTCCCTGTCGGAATCCGGCTAGCGCTTCGATGCGTCGTCCCTGCGAGCGGTCCGCGTGGATGCGCGAGACCGGATGTCCGCGCCGCTGCAGGATGTGGTACAGCCATTCGGCGTCGATCTTCCGCCGGACGAATACGAGCGTGGTTCCCAACTGCTCGGTGAGCAGCGTGATGAGGCAGTTGCGCTTGTCTTCCTCTTTGACGAGGTACAGCCGGTGGGTGATGCCTTCGGCCGCCCCTCCCTCGGGGGTGATGTCGATGCGCACCGGATCGTGCATGAAATCCTTGGCGATCATCTCGATGGAGTCGGGCATCGTGGCCGAGAACATCATGGTGCGGCGCTGGCGCGGCAAGAGGCGCAGGATGTCGCGCATCTGCGGCAGAAAGCCGAGGTCGAGCATGTGGTCGGCTTCGTCCAGTACGAGCTCTTCGATGGCGTCGAGCTTGACGTGGCGCTGCCGCACGTGGTCGAGGAGGCGCCCGGGCGTGGCCACGATGATGTCGGGCTCGGCGCGCAGCGCGTCGGTCTGCGGCTGCATCTTCACACCGCCGATGACACATGCGGTCTTGAGATCGTGCTTGACGCCGAAGACGTCGAGAAACGCCTTCGTCTGCAGCGCGATCTCACGCGTCGGCGAGAGGATGAGGCCGCGCACGCCGCGGCCGTGCGTGAGGCGTTCGGCAAGGGGGAGGCAGAAGGCGGCGGTCTTGCCCGAGCCGGTCTGCGCCAGGCCGATGACGTCGCGCCCTTCGAGCGCGAGAGGGATGACGGCGGCCTGGATGGGTGTCGGATTCTGAAACCCGATCCTGGCGACGATGTCGAGGATCGGGGCGCTCAGGCCGAGAGTGGAGAAAGGCTTGTCGGTCGTTGAGACCGGGTGCTGCGGGATCGCTAAAGAGAACATTCAGTGAAACACTTTCCTATAAATCGCGACGTTGACCGCGATGACGAATACGGCGATGGCGAATTCCATCCCGCGTGTGAGGCCGTTGGGGTAGATCACGCCGAAGAGATGATGGGCAATGAAGCCGTCATCATACCCAGCGGCGCCTGCTCTGCGCAGCAAAGCATTCTCGAGGATCGTCAGCGGGCAGATCCAGCCGCCGATCTCGATCAACGCTCCCCAGATCGCCGCCGGCAGGTGGACCCACTTCAGTGACGGCCACCGGAGCACCAGAAAGCCGCCTGCCACGACGAAGACGATGAAGCTGAAATGAATGATGGCGACGATGGTGGCGGCAGTCTGGAAGAGCATCTGTTTGCGAGGCGTCAGAGAAGGGGAAGGGACGGCGGCCGGGAGCGCTTCCCCCGTCCCTGATCCCTCGTTGCTGCTCCTATACTTGCGCGCCATGAAACGGTTTCTCCCCCTCGTTCTCTTCCTCGCGGCCTGCGCCGCGTTCGCCGCCGAGCCTCAGCCCATCCATGTTTTCGTGGTCGGCACGACCGATCTGCACGGTTCCTATGACAGTCATCACGACTCGCGCACCGCCCCTGCCTTCGGCGGGTTGCCGCTCATCGCCGGGTATCTCGAAGTCCTGCGCGCCAATCATGGACGTGTCATCGTCGTCGACTCCGGCGACCTTTTCCAGGGAACACTGGAATCGAACGTTTTCGAAGGGGAGCCGGTTGTGAAAGGGTACAACGCCCTCGGGTACGACGCCGCTGCCGTCGGCAACCACGAGTTCGACTTCGGCCCGGCCGGCCCCGATTCCGTGGCGCGGCTTCCGGGCCAAGACCCCCTCGGCGCGCTGAAGAAGAACGCGCTGTTGGCGAAGTTTCCCTTCCTCTCGGCGAATCTCACCGAGAAGCCGACCGGAAAGACGCCGTCGTGGGCCAGGCGCTACACGATCATCGACGCCAATGGCGTGAAGATCGGCATCATCGGCCTCTCCACCCCCGAGACGCCGAACGTGACCACCGCGGCGAATGTGGCGGCGCTGGCGTTCGGCGATCCGGTGGCGGCGACGGTCAGCGCGGCCAAAGAGCTGCGCGCCGCCGGCGCCGACGCCATCGTCGTCATCGCGCACATGGGCGGCCGCTGCAGGAACATCGAGCTGAATCCGGAAGACTCATCGA
>DATLWH010000230.1:0-2402 GCA_035576505.1 Thermoanaerobaculia bacterium
CCCCCCACCCCCCACTCCCCACCCCCATGCCCTACTTCGGCGGCGCCTCGAACATCTTCTCGTCCACCTTCGCACCGAACTCGATCGACGTGTACTTTCGCGTCGAGCTCTGGCCGCCATTGACGCTCGACAGGCGCACGGTGAAGGGCACCTTCGCGCCGCTGACTTCGCGATAGTCCTCGTAATCAGTCTCGAGAGGGATGCGGCCGACGGGACTGTCGAACGTGAGCACGCGCCGCAGAGGCAGTCCCGTCGTTGCGTCGAACGAGATCCGCTCGCGGGTGTGCTCGTCAATCTGCGCGCCGACGGCCCAGGCCTCGTGACCGTCGATCGTCTCTTTTCTGAAGACGCGGGCGTTGTCGGGGAGGGCCGGCGGGATCGGGTCGTAGGCGTGTGCGTTGGTGACGCTCAATGCGGCGTCGCCGCCGGAGATCGTGCGCACACCCTCGCGGCTCTGCATCCAGCCACCCTCGGCACTCACCATCTGGGCCATGGCAGGTCCCTCCGCGGGTGTGGCGCGGACGAGCATTTTGCCGCCGGACCGGTAGAGCTCCATCGGCATCGTTTGTCCGTTCGCGGTCGTGCGCGTCCCTTTCACGATCATCGACTCGGTGGAGAGCTTCTTCGCTGCAGCCTCGCCGCCGATGGCCGCGACGTACTTGGCCATGACCTCTTTCGCGGTCGGATACGCCTTCCGTTCGGCCTCCTCGGCTTCGCGCGGCTTCGCCGGCGGAATGACCGGGAGCGGCAGGCTCACCATCGCCGAGGGATTCTCCTTGCCGAGGTGGCAGGTGTAGCAGCCGATGATCGGCCTGCCCTTGAAGTTCTTCTCATTGATCTCCAGGACCATGCGGATCATTTCGCGCCCGGTCTTTTTCTCTTCTTTCGCGTCGCTGGGGAAGTCCAGCCGTTTCGTCTGCGGATCGGCAGCGTGGCAGAAATCGCAGTGAACGCCGAGCGAGGCAGCCATGTTGTTCATGGCCAGGCCGAGCTGCGCGTCCGAGAGATTGGTCAGCACCAGGACGTTTTTCTGCTCGGCGCGAGCCGAGATGGCGACGAGGGTCGCGAGGACAAGGACGAGTTTCCGCATTCAGTCTCCTTCGTTTGCGCGACGGAGGATAGCGCAGAGACCGTGCGGTCGTGCGGGGGTTGTGCGTAACGTAACACGGGAGGACTTAGCGTGATGACCGCTCTACGCACGAATGAACGATGGAGCACCGCTGGCAGGAATGCAATCCCCTCAGGCGAGACGAGATTGCGGACGCTTCACGCGGCACGGTGGGGGCACCTTCTCCCTCGGGCGGGGAGAAGGCAACTGGGAAAACCGTCAGCTCAGCGCCCCCGCGCGAACTCGATCCCCGCGTCGACTTCGCCGATGGCGCTGTCGACCAGACCGATGGCCCGTTCGCGATGGCCTCCCTTGTCGGCCAGGGCTTCGCGAAGCTCCTGCCGTGCGGAACGAAGATGACCGCGCGCATTGACCATATGCGGCTGCGCGGCATGGGCTCGTCCGGCGACGATGCCGGCGATGAGCGTCAAACAGAGGAAAAGGGCACCAAGAATCGATCGATGTTTCATCACATTCTCCTCAATGTCTCGTTCTGATCAGTGTGTGCGGGCGAATTCGATTCCGGCCTGGACCTCGGCGATCGCTTCGTCGACCAGGCCCATGGCCTTGACCCTGTGGCCACCCTTGTCGCCCTCGGCGGCCTGCAGCTCCGACCGCGCCGCCCGGAGCTCATCGAGAGCCGCCTGCATATGCGGCTGCCCTCCCGTTGCGCACCCGACCAGGTATCCACCAGTGAGAGTGATGATGACGAGTAGAACGAACACAAAAGCACGACTACGCATGAATCCTCCTCCTTCCCGATTTAGGGTTGTCCACTAGACGATCAAGGGATCGTCGGCGCTTACACGGGTGTTACTTCACCCCCAGGTTCTCCTGAATGAACTTCCACATCGCCGCGCGCATGTGCGCGTTCAGCGCGGGATCGACCACGCCGTGACGTGACTTCGGGTAGATCTGGAGCTGGTACGGCTTGTTCGCTTTCTCGAGCTCGTAGATGAACTGAATCGTGTTCTGCATGTGGACGTTGTCGTCGATCGCGCCGTGCATCAAAAGGATGTTGCCGTGCAGGTCTTTGGCCGCCCACCGCGGCGCCGTGACTCGATATCCCTCGGGGTTGTTCTGCGGCATCAGCATGACCCGCTCGGTGTAGATCGAGTCGTAATCGCGCCAGTCCGTCACCGTCCCGCCGGAGAGGCCGGCGCTCCACATCGTGCTGTGCGTCAGAGCATAGGACGTCATGAAGCCGCCGTAGCTCCAGCCGCTGAGGGCGACACGCGATCCGTCGACGTACGGCTGCGACGTCAGCCACTTCAGCCCGTCCTCCAGATCGCGG
>DATLWH010000231.1:0-2315 GCA_035576505.1 Thermoanaerobaculia bacterium
TCGTACTTGTCGAGATCCGACATCAGCGTCAGCGAGTCGAGGTAGTCGCCCAGCGTGGCCGAGGGGTTCTGCTCCGAGTACTCGCGAGCGGAGTTCATCATTTCATCGATGTTCTGGAGGCGCGATTCGTCCTGCACGTCGCGCGATTCCTGCAGCATGCGCCGGTAGCCGGTGCGCAGGAGCAGGTAGTCGTACAACTCGGGCAGTGGATTACCTGCCGCACGCTGAAGGTCGTGGACGATCTCCCGGAACTCTTTCACCGCTTTCGAGGCTCGTGGAGGGAGGAAGGCGAGATCCCCTTCGATGATCGTCCAGAGGGTGACGTTCCGCGCGGCGGCCTGATCGTTCAACGCTTTCGTCGTCGTGTCGCCGATGCCGCGCGAAGGCACGTTGATGACGCGCTCGATCGACGGCGTGTCGTGCGGCCGGATGGCCAGGCGCAGAAACGACAGGACGTCCTTGATCTCGGCGCGCTCGTAGAACTTCACGCCGCCCACGACGGAGTAGGGGATGTTTCCTCGGAGGAGCTCCTCTTCAAACGGCCGTGACTGCGCATTCGTCCGGAAAAGCACCGCGTAGTCCGAGAGCTTGTACCGGGAGAGCATGCCGTTCATCTTCTCGATGACGAACTGCGCTTCCTCGCGCTCGTTGCTGCACGTGACGACGCGCACCAGCTCGCCGCTGCCCGAGTCAGTGAACAGCGTCTTCCCCTTGCGGGCGATGTTGTTCGCCACGACGCCCGTTGCGGCGTCGAGGATGTTGCCCGTCGACCGGTAGTTCTGCTCGAGCTTGATGATCCGCGCGCCTGAAAAGTCACGCTCGAAATTGAGGATGTTGTTGATGTCGGCGCCGCGAAAGCGGTAGATCGACTGGTCCTCGTCCCCCACGGCGACGATGTTCTGGCGCTTGCCGGCCAGGGCCTTGATGAGCATGTACTGGGCGCGGTTGGTGTCCTGATATTCGTCGATCAGGAGATGCTGGAAACGCGTGTGAATCTCTTCGGCGATGTCACCATTCTTCTCGATGAGCTGCACGTAGTTGCCGATGAGGTCATCGAAGTCCATGGCGTCGTACTCTTTGAGCCGGCGCTGATACATGCGATAGACCTCGGCCACCCGGGAGCCGAAGAAGTCGAGGGTCTCCTTCTCGTACTCGGCCGGCCCGATCAACTCGTTCTTGGCATTCGAGATCCGCGTCAGGATCGAACGGGGCGGGAAGGCTTCGTCGTTCATCTGCAGCTCGCGCATACAACGGCGGACGAGCGTGAGCTGGTCGGAGGTGTCGTAGACGGCGAACGACTTCGTGTATCCGAGGCGGTCGGCATGGCGGCGCAGCATCCGCAGCGACGTCGAGTGAAACGTACCGATCCACAGGCTTCCGTGCGCGCGGGCCCCACTACCCGGCACAAGATGGCCGACACGGCTGACCATCTCGCTGGCGGCTTTGTTTGTAAATGTCACGGCCAGGATATTTGCCGGATGCACCCCAAGCTCGCTGATCAGCCAGGCGATGCGGTACGTGATCACGCGCGTCTTTCCCGACCCGGCCCCGGCCAGGACGAGCAGCGGCCCGTCACCGTGTGTCACGGCCTCGCGTTGCTGCGGATTCAGTCCGAGAAGGTCGATCATCCGGGCGCATGGTAACAGCCGTCTTCCGACGCGAAATCCGTGGGCCCCTGAGCCTTGTTACGCAGGCAGGACACCGATTCGTATACACTTTACAGGTTCGTCAACGCGGGAGCCTGGGCCGCCGCGGCAACCACTCGGAGGCTTACTAAATGTTCGGTACACTGGGATTACCTGAGCTCCTCGTCATCTTTGCCATCATCCTCGTCGTCTTCGGGGCTGGAAAGCTCCCGCAACTTGGCAAGGGCCTCGGCGAAGGCATCTCCAACTTCCGTGACGGCCTGAAGGGCCGCGACGAGAAGAAGACGGCGGCGTCACTGGAAGAGAAAAAGAACCCGTAGAATCCCGAGTTCCGAGGTTTTCTCCTGTGCCATTGACGCCGGTACCTGCCTCACCGCTGTATCAGACGGAGATCTCCCAGATGCCTCTGGCCGAGGTGCTGGTGAAGATCTATCGATACCGCGCGCCCGGCCGCGTCGACTGCAAACGCGGCGACGAGGTCAAGCGGATCTACCTCGACCACGGTCAGATCGTTTTCGCGACCACCAACCAGCTCGGGGAGTCGCTTGGCGACAAACTGCTCCGTGAGGGACGGATCACCCGCCCTCAGTACGAGGAGAGCCTCCGGCGCGCACGGGAAGCCGGAAACCGCCACGGAAGCACACTGGTGGAGATGAAAATCCTCTCGGC
>DATLWH010000232.1:0-5000 GCA_035576505.1 Thermoanaerobaculia bacterium
TGCGAGCGGTCGAGGAACTGCGTGCGCCATTCAGCGGGCATGTAGCGGAAGGCGGTGGGGAAGTCGAACGCGCCGGGATCGAGAACGTCGATCGACTCATGCGGCGCGCTCGGCGCGTCCGGTGCGAGCGAACGGCAGTAGAACGTCGCATGGACCTGCGCCCCGGCCTCCTCGACGCGGCGGCGGCTGACGTTGTCCATGCGGCCGAAGGCAATGGTGATGGCATGGCGCTCGCGCGCGGCGGCGTGCGTGGCCTCGATCAGTCGGGCGAATGCGCCGGTGCCGCGCGCCGCCGGCGACGTCCACGCGCCGCTGATGATGGCCACCGGCCTTCCATCCAGGAGCGTGCGGTAATTGATGCCCGACGCGGAGACGGCATGGCCGCTCTCGTCATCGAGAAAGAGGATCTCGCCGCCTCGAAAGGCCCAGGCGAACGTGGCCTCGTCGCCCCAATGCCCGAACGCCAGATTCGCACCGGCGAGGTATTCAGCCGGATCGGTATCGCCGGCGCGCACGCGGCGGACTCTCATGACGCCATCTCGCCCATCGACGTCCACCACACATCGCCGCCGAAGCGTTCTTCGATGATGCTGAAGAGGCGATGAAGGTAGTCGCGGTACTCCGTCGTCAATCCGTCGAGCGCCCGGTACGAGCCCGACTGCGCCAGGAGGTGCGCCTTGATCGAGAGCAGCCCGCCGTTTTGGAGAATGGCCAGAGCGCGCTCGATCGGCGAGGTGGCCTGGAAGTTCGTCGGGAAGTGCAGAAGCCCTGGCTCGATACGGCACGGGCGCAGGAGCGGGACGCCGTGCATCCCGCTGCCGTTGGCGGCGGCATCGCGCGTGATGGGTGTGTCGAGATCGCGCGCCGAGGCAACGAAGACCAGGCCGGCGTCGCGCATGGCCTCGAGCAGCGGCGGTGGCGCTTCCCATCCCGGCGGCGACATGCCGCGAACGAACGGCAGACGCGCGGCGTCGAAGATCGCCATTGCTTCGTGCAGCATGGCGCGGCAGTCGTTCCGAGTGCGACCCACGAACTCCAGGACAGGGCGCATTCCCGTCCGCACGTGCTGCAATCCGTGCAAGGCCACCTCGGCACCGCGCCAGCCGCGGAGGAGCGCGCAGAAGTGCTCGTGCCGGTCGAGACGGAACGTGCCGCGCGGGTGGACGGCGACGGTGAAGGTGCGGTCTCGCAGGAACGGTACGCGGGAGAGGAGTGGCCGCGTCGGATAGGGATCGAGTGTTCGCCAGTCTGGTGTGGTGAAGAGCGTGACGCGCAGTTGCGGATGGCGCTCTTGCAGCCACTGCACGTGCGCGAGCGCCTCCGCGGCGACGGGTGCGGGATGAACGTCGTCGACGGAAAAGCAGACCGCGGGCCGGTTCCAGTTCATGCGGAATGTTGTGCGGCGGCGTATTGGGCGACGACGTCGCCCGGATCGCCGAGCGCGCGGATGCGCCCCTGATCGAGCCAGACGATGCGATCGCAGCTCGCCTGGAGTCGGGCCACATCATGGGAGACGACGACGAAAGTCACGCCGCGCGCGCGATGTTCTGCCATGCGCGCCGCGCACTTGGCCTGGAACTCGGCGTCGCCGACGCCCAGCGCTTCGTCGATGAGCAGAATGTCCGCGTCGACGCTGGCGGTGACGGCGAAAGCCAGGCGCACGATCATTCCGGCGGAGTACGTCCGCAACGGCGCGTCGAAGAAGCGCCCGATGTCCGCGAACGCGGCGATGGGGTCGATGCGCTCGTGCATGCGCGCGCGGCTCACGCCGAGGAACGCTCCGCGGAGATAGGCGTTCTCGCGGCCGGTCAGCTCCGGATGGAAGCCGCTGAGCAGGTCGATGATCGAGGAGACGCTGCCCCGCAGCCGCAGTCGGCCGGCTGTCGGCGGAAGAACGCGGGCCATGACGTTCAGCAGGGTTGTCTTGCCGGCGCCATTCCGGCCGATGACGCCGAGCATCTCGCCGCGCGCGACGGCGAGCGTGACGTCGTCGAGTGCGATGTGCTCGACGAAGCGGCGCCTCCGGCCGCGGACGATCGATTCCTTCAGCGTGATCTGAGCATCGAGCGCCACCTTGTAGCGCACGGTGACACTGTCCAGCCGCACGGCGACGTCGTCAAGCACGATAGGCGATGTCATCGGCGGAGCGGGTGAAGAGCAGCCACCCGAGGACCAGCGTGGCCGCCCCGATGGCGAGCATCAGTGCGAAGGAGGAGGCAGCGGGCATCGAGTTCGAGTAAAGCGGCGCGCGGAATGCTTCGAGGTACAACGTCATCGGGTTGAGTTGCAGCCACGGCCTCAGCGACGGCGGCAGGATCGCCGCAGGATAGACCACGGGAGCGGTGAATAGGAGCGCCGGCAGGAGCATGTTCCACGCCGGCATGACATCGGCGAAGTGCAGCGCGCCGCTGGCAAGGATGAGCGACGCGCCCAGGACGAACATGGCCGTGAGGACGATTGTCAGCGGCAGTGTCACCAGCGCCAGGCCCAGCGGCCGGTGCGCGGCGGCCAGGATGACGATGAGCGGTACCAGCGCCAGCGTCAGGTTGATGATCCCGGTGAGCAGCGTGGAGATGGCCAGAGCCGTCTTCGGGAAGCGCATGCGCTTCCAGATATCGCTGCCGGTCATCTCCTCACCGGACATGGTCGTGGTCTGGGCGAAGAAGTTCCATAGCAGCAGGCCGGGGAAGACGAACGCCGGATACGCCGGTGCGCTCGCGGCGAAGACGCGCGTGAATGCGAGCGACAGCACGATGAGCATCAGCGCCGGGCTGGCCATCGTCCAGAGGAAGCCGAACGCGGAGCGCTTGTAGCGCACTTTGAGGTTCCGCGCCACCAGTGCGTGGAGAAGCGAGGCGTGTGCGCGAAGCTCGATCAGCTCTTCGAACGCGCGCGGCCGGCGCGCGGCGGAGTCGTACTCGATCACGCGGAGACTCCTTCGCCCACCATGCGCCGGTAGACGGCCGTGACGTCGTCCGCTGTCCTGGCCGCGGTGAAGCGCTCGAGCATCAGCCTGCGGCCGGCGCGCCCGAAGGCCAGGGCTTCTTGGCCATGTTCCAGCAACCGCACGATTGCCGAGGCCAGGGCCGCGGGGTCGGAAGCCGGTACGAGCAGGCCGGTCTCGCCGTCCCTCACCGACTCCGGCATGCCGCCCACGCGCGTGGCCACGACCGGGCGCTCCATCAGCAGCGCCTCGATCGTGCCGCCGAGGTTTTCCGTGAGCGAACATTGCACCACCACGTCTGCCGCTGCGAGAAGCGATGCCACGTCGTCGACGTGGCCTGCGAAGAGGACGCGATCATTCGCCCACGCCGCCATCAACTGTCGCCGATACGTTTCTCCCGCCGCGACGACGCCGCCCCCGGCGAGCACGAAGCGCGCCTCGGGGAAGCGCTCGGCGACGATTCGTGCAGCGGCCAGGAAGTCTTCATGTCCTTTTGGTCCCCGCCCCATCGTATGCGGCGGCGTCTGCGGGCCGCGCGTCGGCGGATAGAAGTGCGCCACGAGCACGACCAGCGGCGCGCCGGCGGCGATGCCGAGGGCGCGGCGTGCCGCGGCGGGATCGGCCAGCGCGGGGTCGAAGCGCTCCGCGTCGACGCCGTAGTAGATGCAGGCCAGGCGGTCGTCTCTCGCCCCGAGGGCGGCGTAGAGGTCGCGTGTGTAACGGCAGCCGGCGATTGTGACGTCGTCCATCCACAAGGTACGGCGATCGACGATCCGCGTGAGCGTTGCCTCGAGGTGGCGCGGTCCTGGGATGCCGGCCACGTGACGCGCGCGCGCCAGCCAGGCGGCCAGACGCGCCACGACCACTGAGGCGAAGACATGGGAGTGCACGATGTCGATCTTCTCGCGCCGGAGGATGCGCGCCAGGCGGATAGCCGCCAGCGGGATCTTCGTGGCATAGACGGGGAGCCGCGCGCGGTCGAGGTCTGTGGCGAAGGTCAGGGCCAGACGATAGCAGCGAATGCCGGCCGCTTCGAGCCGCTCGCCGAGGTCGCCGCGTTGTTCGTCGATGACGGCGATGACGTCGTAGCCCCGTGCCGTCAGATCGCGGCAGAGGCCGGCGAACCATTGGCAGTCACTCCATACGCCGGCCACCTGTGCCACGCGAATCCGTCCGCTTGCCTTCGGTGCCGGTTTGAGCAACCTGCGCAGGGCGCTCTTCACTCGTGCCGCGAGCCGTGGCGGTGGGTGATAGCGCCGCTGCACGCGGCGGACTTCGCGCATGATCGGCAGGAGCCTGAACGGCATGGTCACGGCGCGCCCGATCATCGTGGCCAGCCGGTAATGTCCCTCGGCGCGCGCACGCTCGCGCGCAAAAATCGCGTCCAGCCTTTCGACGGAGCGCTGCAGCGTGAAGGTTTCCAGCATCCGCGTGCGGCCGCTCTCGCCGAGGCGGCGGGCCAGCTCGCGGTCGCGCAGGAGGCGCACCACGGCATCCGCGAGCGCGGCGGAATCGCCCACGGGAACCACCAGGCCGGTCTCTTCGTGCAGCACGCTGTCCTCGTAGCCGCGGATGTCGGAGACGACCATCGGCCGCGCCATCAACAGCGATTCGATCGTGCCGCCCAGGTTGTCGTTGAGCGAGGGATGGACCGAGACGTCGAATGCCGCGAGCGTGTCGGGCACGTCGCTGCGTTCGCCGGGGAAGAGCACGGCATCGCCGAGCTCCTTCGCGCGCTCCTTCAGCGTTTGCAGATAGTGCGCACCTTCCGCTCCCCAGCCGCGGCCGACGAGCGCGAACTTCGTGTTCGGCACCTGCGCCAGGATGCGCGGCACGGCATCGAGCAGGACCTCATGCCCTTTCACGCCGCGGCCGACCAGTCCGGGCCCGAACACCGCCAGTGACTGCGACGGAGCGTAGAAGTAGGCCACGATGCCGACCAGCGGCGTATCGCCGTTCACCCCGAGCTCGCGCCGTACGCGTGCGCCATCGGCCGTGGCCGGATCGAAGCGGGTCTGGTCCGGCCCGTAGTAGACCAGATCGCATTGCGAGGGGG
>DATLWH010000233.1:0-2439 GCA_035576505.1 Thermoanaerobaculia bacterium
GCGAGGGTGAGCCGACGTCCGCGCGGTTTCAGGAAGGCGTGACCGCGACGGTTCAGCGCATCGTAGGCCGGCCGGTGGCACGCACGGAGCTCTTCGAGCCCGAGGGCGTGTCCATCCGCACGCTCTTGCCCAGGGCAACGCAGGAGCGCCGGCCCAAGTCACGGCCACCGCAATCGGCGAAGCCGAGGAAGCTGGAGGCGGTTGTGGGCGCGCTCGCACATGCGGAGGTGGATGCGTGGCTGGCGCGTATTCGCGCGGCGGCTGGTGCTGCAACAGAAGGTGCCACACGGGAGTTGGTAGACGCGGCGTTCCCCCTGATCAACCGGCAGCCGGCTCGCGCGGAACAGCTCTACACCACCGCCATCGCCCTTACGGAGCGTCTCGCGGAATCACCGCCTCCCTTGGTCGCAGCGCTCCGCGGATACGGCGAGAAGGGCCGCGCGAACGCTCTGCGCATGCTGGGCCGCTATCACGAGGCCATGCAGGTTTTGATCGACGCCGAGCAGGACTTCATCGACGCTCGGTACTGTCCGGTCGAGATCGGGGAAGTTCGATACACGCGAGCGGGCATCCTCTTCAAGATGGAGAAGTGGCCGGAAGCCCAGGCTGCTGCAATACAAGCTCGCCGGATTTTCGAGGAAGAGCGCAATCGCACGCGCGCGCTGCACGCACAACTCCTTGAAGGGTGCATCCTCGGCGAGCGCGGCGATCTCGAAGGCAGCAGGGCGGTCTTCGTGAACCTTCTCAAGCCGCTCGAAGCCAAGGGACATCGTGACACGCTGGCGCGCGTATTCGTGAACCTAGCCGCATGTGACCGCAGACGGCGCCAACCCAAGATCGCCCGCCACTGGCTGCATCGGGCAACGCAGCTTTTTAGGCAGCTCGGCATGGAGTCGGAACTCGCACGAGCGCACTGGTGCGGCGCGAAGATCACGATCCTCGAAGGCGACCGCCAGCGCGGCATGCGTGAATTGAGCGGCGCCATGCGGGACTTCGAGCGGTTATCAATGCCCGCCGACGCAGGTTTTGTCGGCCTTGATCTGCTGGAGCAGATGATGGAGGAGCCTTTGGTCGCAACTGAAGCTGAGAAGCTTGCCCGATCTCTCGCGCAGCTCTTCGTGGCCGCAGGAGCGAACGTCAGCGCCGCGAAGGCGGTTGGCTACCTTCGCGATGCCGCCGTCGCGCGGAAGGCTGACGGCCCGCTGGTCGCCTACGTGCGGCGCTATGTCCACCGCGCAGCCGCTGATCCCAACCGGCCGTTTCAGCCGCCTACATCGGACGTGGAGCCAGCGTGAGCCCTCCACGCCCGATGAACGTACATGCTCTAACCGTTTGGAAACGAGAACTCGCTGGCAAGCGTGATGATCCAATAGAACATAGCCCCTCCTCTCTCCGCGCTCGGCGTTCCGAGGCGGCAGTCAAAGCGTGGGGAGAGCCCGCTCCTTTTGGAGGAATGACGCGACGGCCGAAATCGTCACATCAGGCGAAGCAGGAAGGGCGCAGACACGACTCCGGCGGGTATACTCACGATGCTCCCGCGCGCCTCAGCCCGCTTGGCGCGCCTTCCGCGATGCCGAACGACACGAACGCCGAACCGATGCCGCGCTCGCAACGAGCGGAGGCGGCATACCGGGCACACTACGATCTGCTCCGCTTCATCGCTGCCCGCCGGTTCAGGATCCCGACCGATGAGGTCTGCGGCGTCATCCACGACGTCTTCGTCTCGTTCATGCGGCACGAGGCGAGGGTCGCGCGGAGCACGGCCGATGAGCGGGCCTGGCTCGTCGGCGGTGTCTGCAACGCCAGCCGCTACTACTGGCGCAAGCAGCGCGGCGAGGAGCTGCCGCCGGATATCGAGGAGTACATCGACCCGGCCGCCGTGGCGGACGACGCCATCACGCGTCTGCTCCTGGCCGACGTGCTGCGCCGTCTTCCGGAGCGATGCCGCGATCTTCTCCGGAAGCGGTACAGCGAGGGCTACACCCCGAATGAAATTGCCGCGATGGAATCGCTGGCGCGCGGGTCCGCGAAAAACCTCATCTCCAAGTGTCTTCTCGCCGCGCGCGCGGCCTTTTGCCGGCTGCGGAGAACGAGCGCATGACCGGCCATGACCACTACACGACGGCGGATTTTCTGGCCTACCTCGACGAGGACGAAGGTCTTGTAAACGTCGCGGAGGTTGCCGCTGCCGTGGCGTCGTGTCATACCTGTGCGGCGCGGCTGGGAGAGCTTCAGAGTTTTGGACGCTTGATCGCGGACCGCGAGATCTGGCGCGACGCGGAAGTACACTCCGGCCGTCCGCCGAGCATCATGGACGTGCTCACCGAGGTCGATCGTCTGGCGCGCGAAAAGCGAGCCGCCGAGTACGACTTTGGGGCGCTCATGGCTACGCCGCTCGAAACCTGGCCGCTTTACCTCGCCGCCCACCCAAGCGCGTCG
>DATLWH010000234.1:0-5071 GCA_035576505.1 Thermoanaerobaculia bacterium
CAGGCGTCAGCGGCCCGATCACTTCGTGGAGAAGGGCATCCATCCCCTTCGCCTGCAGATCACGGGCAAATCTTCTGGCAAGGGTTGTCTCGAGCGCCGGCTTGCCGATCGCCTCCCGCCAGTCGTCATGCGGAAGCGGGGGTTCATCGATGGGCTTGGGTCGCAATCGCCGCTCGTAAAAGGACGCGTACTGGCGAAGGCGATCATCGCCCGCACCGAGGCGGTCGAGCGCGACGAGAGCCATGGCCAGATGATTGGCCGCTCCATCGTCCGCATACCTGGCGCTGAAGCGCTCCGAGGCGGCCAGCAACGAATGCAGCGTTCCCGTGGCCCGGATGTTCGAGACGTTCAGGATCGGCGTGAGCCGTTTCGCGAGCATTCAGGGTTGGATCCATCCCGCGAAATGCGTCGTGCCGCCGTCGATCTTGATCATGGCCACAGGCTTGATCGGATCACGGTCGGGGCCCATGGTGATGACGCCGGAGACGCCCTGGTAATCCTTCGTGGCGGCGATCTGATCGCGGATGGCCTTTCGGTCGAGCGAGCCGGCGCGCTTGATGGCATTCGTGAGCGTGAAGAGAGCGTCGTAGCCGAGAGCGGAGTTCGCGTCGGGATCCTTGCCGGAGCGCCGGCGGATCTCGGCCACGAAACGCTTCACCGCCGGGCGTGGCTCACCGACGAAGTAATGATCGGAGAAGTAGCAGCCGTCGACCGACTTGCCGCCGATCTGGATCACGGTCGGCGAGTCCCAACCGTCGCCGCCGACCATCGGAACGGTGATGCCGAGGTCGCGCGCCTGAATGGCGATCTGGCCGACCTCCGTGTAGAAGCCGGGGATGAAGAGCACCTCCGGATTGGCGGCCTTGATGGTCGTAAGCTGCGGCCGGAAGTCGCTGTCCCCGCCGCTGTAGCTCTGCTCGGCCACGATCTTGCCGCCGCGTGCCGTGAACTCTTTGCGGATGACCTCGGCCAGGCCGACGGAGTAGTCGTTCTTGTTGTCGCGCAGGATTGCCGCGGTGGCCGCCTTCAGGTTGCTGCGCACGAACATCGCCAGCGCCTTGCCCTGATAGGGATCGGTGAAGCAGACGCGGAAGATGTAATCGCCCTTCTTGGTGACGCTCGGGTTGGTCGATGAGGGCGAGATCATCGGCACCTTCGATGCCTGGCAGATCGGAGCGGCGGCCAGCGACTGATTCGACGAGTTCTCGCCGAGGACGGCCAGGACGTTGTCGTGCGTGATGAGCTTCGTCACGACCGAGGCCGCCTCTTCCGCTTTCCCCTGATCGTCTTCGATGATCAGCCGGATCTTCCGGCCGAGGACGCCGCCGTTGTTGTTGATCTGTTCGGCGGCGAGCTTCTCACCCTGCACCGTGGCCTGTCCGAATGCGGCCTCGGAACCGCTCGTGGCGGCGTAGACGCCGACCGGAATGTCGTTGGCAGCCTCGGTCGTACGCCGTTCGGAAGCAGGACCGCATGCAAACGCGACGATTGTGGCGACAGAAAGTGAGATCGAAAGGATGCGGCTCATAGGGGCGGGAGTCTACCCTTCCCGAGCCGATAGATGAACATCGAGTAGCCGGCCTTGCCGGCCAGCGTGGCGCCGTGGTTCACAAGATACGAGCGCCAGAGGTCACGGCTGTCGGGGTCGAACGTCGCCCCTTCGTAAGCGGTCGCGCCGATGACGAAGTAATCGGCGCTGGGGACTTGTCCCCCCGGCAGTTGCGGCTCTGCGAAGTAGCCGAGGGTGAGGTTGTGGTGGCGAATGCCGTAGTAACGCGGATCGGCCGTACCGATGTAGACGAGGTTGACCGGTTCGTCGACATGGTGCTCGCGCAACCACGACGCCAGGCGCGGGAGATCCTGTCCCCAATCGAAATTCGAATCGACCAGGCGCGTGAAGCCGCGCTCCGGACCGCCGGCCAGTTCGTTCAGATAGGAGAGGTGACGCGACCACAACGGCGCCGGCGCGCCGGCAAACACGAAGAGGCTCGCGGTCACGATCAGTGCGATCGCGGCCACGGCCACGGCCGCGCGGCGGCGCGGCACGAATGCTTCCCACCTCGTCGCCAGCGACCCGCAGAGTACGTAAAGGAATGGATAGACCGGGAGGATGTGGCGGTGGCCGATATTGATGTTCGAACGCATCGAGACGGCGAGGTAGATGGCGATCGGCCAGAGGAGGAACGGCAGCAATCCCGCCGGCCGGCGGCGAATGGTCACCATGAGCGCGGCCAGAATCGCGGCGATGGCAGGCAGCGGCGTTTTGTAGAGAAAGGTCCAGAAGAAGTAGTCGGCGAAGCCGGTCGTCGAATACTGACCGCGAAGGAAGGAGTTGCGGCTGACCGTGCTCCCCTGCAGATTGGCCAGTCCGTGCAGGTAGGCCTCCGGCAGCAGATGCGCACCGGCCGCGAAGAGTATGGTGCGGCCGAAGAAGCCGACCGGAGTGGACGTTCGTGCCCGATGCACTTCGGACGGCGGCGCTCCGTTCGGATACGCCTCCAGAAGGGCCCGCCGCATGGCCGCGTCCTCGATGAGCAATCGGATCGGCGGATGTCCGTCGGTGGCCGGAGCATTCAGCCCCGTCTGCACCAGCGTCGCCCGTGCCGATGCCTCTTCCGCGGCAGCGCGCTGTGGGTCGGCGGCCATCGAGTAGCGGAAGCCGTAGGCTGCCCAGATGACGACGTACGCGGTGAGGAAGGCGATACCGATGGCCATCGCGATGCGCGGCAGTTGCCGCCGGCCGTGAACGAGTGCGATCACGATGACGATCGGCGCGAGCAGCAGCGCCGAGAACTTCGCGGTCTGAGCCAGTCCGAAGCAGATGGCGAACGCGGCCACGTTCGGCCACGAAAACATCCGGCAGAGCCGCCAGAAAAACCAGAGGCTGACGAACATCAGCAGGGAAACGCCGACGTCGGTCGTGACGAGCCCGCTGTTGGCGATGACGTTCGGATCGAAGCAGAGGAGCAGCGTCGACAGCGCCGCGGCCCACGGTCCCCACGCCTCCAGCGACCAGAGGAAGACCGCCGCCGCGAGCAGGATGCCGGTCAGCAACATCGCCGTACGGGCGCGGAGGAACATCGCCGCGGCGTCGTTGAGGAAGTCGCCCTGCTGCAAGGCCACGGTGCCGGGGACGTTGCTCGCGTCCACGCCGAGGCGCCCCAGGGTGGCGTCGCGCACGCCGTAGAGCAGATGGTGGGCGAAGAACCACTCCGCCATCGGATTCGCCACCGCCATGGCCCACGTTTCGTTGAGGATGCCGAGCGTCATCGAGCCGTCGGCGGTGGTGCGTCCGTCGTCCGGCCAGAGTGGCATCGCGAGCAACGGAATCGCCGCCAGGAGCTTGAGCAGAGGCGGATGTTCAGGATTGAGGCGATAGTCGTGCGCGGTCAGATAACGGTAGCCCGCGGCGAGATGGACGGTCTCGTCGGTGACCGGCGAGGTAGCCCTGATGTTGCCGAGGGCGAGGATGATGAAGGCGACGATAGAGAGCGCCGCGATGCAGAACGCCGCTGCGCGGGGCGGAGGGCGGCGGAGAGGCACCTCCGCCGGCTTCCCGCGCTTCCCTTTTGCGCGACTCATCAGGGTTCGCGTGATACAGGCTTTTCCGCGACGTGTAAAGCGGGGGAGAACACCCATCGTAAGCTGGTGGCCAAACTTCCGGGGAACTGCAATCGGCAACCCTGCCAGCCAACCCAGAGACGCAGAGACCCCGCAACGGCGAGACCGCGAGACCGCGAATGGAATATCGTTCGCCGCGGCGGCAGTTTGGCGGACGGCAGCCCAGACCACGAACACCGCGAGACCGCGTGACCCCGTAACCCGCGCGCGGCGATTAGCGAAAGGATTCACCACTTCATGCAGGCCAACGACATTCGCAGAGGGATCGTCATCGTTTTCAACGGCGATCTCTGCAAGGTGATGGAGTTCAATCACCATACCCCCGGTAACCTCCGCGCCATGGTGCAGGCGAAACTGCGGAACATGCGCACGGGCAATCAGTTCGAGCACCGCTTCCGTTCGCAGGACGAGATCACGCAGGCGTACATCAATCAGCACGAGATGGAGTACCTCTACTCCGACGGCCACGCCCACCACTTCATGAACACGGAGAACTACGAGCAGGTGGAGATCTCCGAGGAGGACCTTGGCGACTCGGCGGCCTGGCTGAATCCCGGCATCAAGCTGCAGGTGCAGTTCTACGAAGAGAAGCCGATCGGCGTCGAGCTCCCGAAGACGATCCGCGTCCGTATCGCCGAGACCGAGCCGCAGGTTCGCGGCGCCACGGCCTCCGCGTCGTACAAGCCGGCCAAGCTCGAGAACGGCCTGACCGTGCTCGTGCCGCCGTTCGTTTCGGAAGGCGAAGAGATCATCGTCGACCCGAGCGAGAACCGGTATCTCGAGCGGGCGAAGTGACACAACGACGCGAACGCGTCGTTGTGTCATCCTGAGAGGTTGTGAAGAACCCGCTTCCACAAGCAATTTGTCCCATGCCCTCCGTTCACTTCCTCTGCCTCCAGTGCGAACAGCGCCTCGGGCGCGATGCCGGCGAGGTCTCGCGTCCCTGTGACTTCTGCGGCGCCGCGAACGGCGTCGCCGCTCCCGAGGCCGATGCGATCATCGATCGCTGCGGCTCCTGCGGACATGAGGAGCTGTACTTTCAGAAAGACTTCAACCGCAAGACCGGAATCGCCCTGGTCGTCATCGGCTCGATCTTCGTCCCCTGGACCTACGGCCTGTCGCTGCTCGGTGTGACGATCCTCGACTACATCGTCTGGCGCATCGTGAAGGACGTCATCGTCTGCTACGACTGTCAGGCGGTACATCGCGGCTATCCCCCCAATCCGGCGCTCAAGCCGTTCGATCTGGTGATCCATGACCGGCATGTATACGGATCTGCTCCTCCGGGAGCGGAAGAGGGGCATGGGTGAGTGGATTAGTGGATCAGTAGATTAGTAGATCAGTTGCTGGGTTGCTGAGTTGCTGCGTTGCGAAACGAATACAGAAGCCAAGCGACCTCGGGATATCTAATCCACTAATCCACTAATCCACTGATCGACTAATCCACTAT
>DATLWH010000235.1:0-4968 GCA_035576505.1 Thermoanaerobaculia bacterium
TTTCGAAACTTCGACGGCATCGAAGAAGGTCTTGTCGCTGACGTGCGAGATGTCGACGAGCATGCCCAGGCGGTTCATCTCCAGCACCACCTGCTTGCCGAACGGCGAGAGGCCGTTGTGTTTGGCCTCGTCGGTCGACGAATCGGCCCAGTTGTTCGTGTTCGTGTGCGTCAGCGTCATGTAGCGGGCGCCGAAGCGATAGAAGGCGCGCAGCAGATCGAGCGAGTCCTCGATGGCATGGCCCCCCTCGATCCCGATGAGGATGGCGCGGCGATGATCAGCGACCGCGGCCCGGATTCCGGCCGTCGACGTGGCGAAGCGGACCCACGACGGATACATGTCCACCATCTCATGGATGGTCTCCATGATCTTCAGGCAGTACGCGGCCGCTCCTTTGTTCGCGTACTTGGCCGGGACATACGCGGCAAAGAACTCCGCGTCGAGGCCGCCTGCTTTCATCCGCGGATAGTCGAAGTGGCCGCGGGTATTCAAAACGCCGAGGTCGAAGGGATGGTCGAGAAACTCGCTCGGCGTGTCGGCGTGCGTATCGACAGTGATTGCCTCAGGCGCCGGAGGCTTCGGGACCGGCTTCGCCGTTCTCGCAGCGACGAGCGGCGCAGCAATGAGAATGAGAAGGAGGAGCGGAGCGATGCGTTTCTGCATCGCGGAAGATTAGCAGTTGCGGTGGAACAGCGAAGGATCATCCGCAGATGACGCAGATGGACACAGATAAGACGTCTCCATCTGCGTTTATCTGCGTCATCTGCGGATAGCCGTTGCCCCGAGACAGCGAGACAGAGCACCCAGTTACAGAATCACCTCAGCAACTGATCGAGCAGCGCCCGTTCCCTCGGCTCCAGCTCTCGCACGAGCTCGGGGTTTTCTTCAAGAAGCGCCTCCACGTCTGCCAGATCCTGAAGTCTCTTCGATCGCCGCCGTGCCGGATCGCTGGCAGCGCGGAGCTTCTCGTGGAGGAGGTCAACGGCACGAATCACTCGAAGCGTGACGTCTTCCAACCGGATCTCGTCGGCAGCGGCGATCGCGCTCGCGAGCATCGGATCATCGGTGAACTGGACAGGGGTACCATCGGAGGCGACCCAGTTTTCGGAATGTTGGAAACTCTCATGGAAACGGAAGCCGGTAGCCAGGAGCGCTTCTCTCGGAATTGAGTCGCGTCCGACGATGGCAACGTCGATGTCGAGCGTCGTCCGCGGCTCCCGTTGGTGGACCTGGACGGCCAAGCCTCCGATGATCGCGTACGCAACGCGCGTGTCGCGGAGGACTCTGGCCAGGGCAAGCAGCGCAGGCCGTTTGCTCTCTTCCATTTCTCCCCTCAACCAGTGCCACTGCCGGTCCAACAAAAACCCGGCTGCGAGACCTCCGCTCATCGAGAGACCTCAGAACGCGAACCGCAGACCGACGGCCACCGTGCCGTAGCGCGGCTTCGGACTGTAGAAGTGAGCCCAATGGTAGGCCCCTTCCGCGGTAACGCCGAGGCTGCGCGTAATCGGGAAGAGTCCGTTCACGCCGCCGACGAAGCCGTAGTCGCTCTCCGATCGGGTGCCGGAGCTCTGGTGGTAGAGACCGGTGCCGGCGAAGAGGCCGGTGTAGCCGAAGGGCTCGGAGAAGCGGTACTCGACCACGGCGTCGGCGTATTCGACCTGTCCTTTCGGATCGACGAGGTCGACGACCTGGGCGCCGGAGGAATCCTTCGACACGAAGACGGTCTTGGCATCCATCCGCCCGACCTTGAGCTTGAAGATCGTGCCTTGATCGAGCTGGACACCGTAGGAGATCTCTTCGAAGCCGTGCTGGAAGTCCGACTTACCGCCGGCCGCGGTCTTCAGCGCTTTCGCGCCCCCGACCAGCAGGGTGACTTCGTTGTTTTGCGCGAAGGAGGGGAGGGCAGCAAGGAGCAGAAAGCTAACGAGAACCAAGGTCTTTTTCATACGAGCCTCACTATATCGAAATTGGGGGGTCGGGAGTCGGGGGTCGGGGGTCGGAGAGGCGAACGTTCGTTCCTTCTACGACACCCGACCCCCGACTCCCGACTCCCGCATACAATCACACGCGTGCTTCGAGCACTTACATCTATTGGACGCGAGACGGCGAAAATAGTTCTTCACGCGCCATGCGTGGTCTGCGGGGGGGAGTTGCCGTGGAGGGCGCGGACGGCGTCGTGCTGCGCCGCGTGCTGGGCCTCGCTGCCGGCGATTGCATCGTCGAAGTGCCGCTACTGCGCGGCGCCGTGGAGCGGTGACGATCCCGGCTTTGTGTGCGGTCCGTGCCTCGCCAATCCCCTGCCGGTCGAGTGGATGGAAGCCTGGGGCTGCTATCGCGGCTCGCTGGAGCGGGTGCTGCACGCGTTCAAATTCAAGCGCCACGATTTCTTTGCCGATCCGCTGGCGGGACTGGTGGAGCAAATGCTCCGTCAGCGTGGCGACGTCGCCTTCGATGCCGTCGTCCCGGTGCCGATGCATCGCGCCAAGCAGCGCCGGCGCGGCTATAACCAGGCCGAGCTTCTGGCCCGCGCCCTGGCCCGCCGCATCGGCGTCCGCTGCGAACCGGCTCTGCTCACGAAGACGCGCGATCTCGATGCGCAGTCGAAACTGGCGCGCGACGCCCGTGCCACGAATGTGCGCGGTGCGTTTCTGGCATCGGCTGGTGTTGCCTCGCGGCAGATCCTGCTCGTCGATGACGTCTGCACCACGGGAGAGACGATCCGTGCCTGTGCCGGCGAGCTCGTTCGCGCAGGGGCTGCCAGGGTGGCGGCGGCGGTGGTGGCGAAGACGGAATGAGGACGATGGCGGGAGTCGGGGGTCGGAAGTCGGGGGTCGGAGCTTGGAACCGGGTCTCCGACCCCCGACCCCCGACTCCCGACCCCCTCACCCACTAACGGAGAACGAATGCCCGAATACGATCTGATCATCATCGGCGGCGGAATCATCGGCGGGAGCGTGCTCTATCACCTCGCCCAGCTCGGCTATCCGGGCCGCGTGCTCGTGCTGGAACGTGAAGATGCGCTGTCGAAAGGATCCACCGCGCTCTCCGCGGGCGGCTTCCGCAATATCTGGACGACGCCGATCAACATGCGGCTGACGAGCTACTCGATCAGGAAACTCAAAGCTTTTCAGGACGAGCTGCGCTTCCCCATCGGCTTCGATCAGCGCGGCTATCTCTTCTGCCAGTACGAGGAGAATTTCGAGAGCGCCAAAGCCTACGGCCAGGAGTGGGCGAAGAATGGTGTGATGATCGAGTTTCTCGATGCCTCGGAAGTCGAAACGAAAGTCCCTGGCCTCCGCGCCGGGGTCGATCACATCGACCCCGAGGTCAACGAGATCCTGCAGATGAAACCGATCGCCGGCGGCGTATTCGGACCGGAGTGCGGCAGCTTCGATCCGTCGGCCGCGGCGCAGGGCTACTTCGAGCGTGGGCTGGAAGGGTTCGCCGGCCGCGCCGAGCTGCGCCTCAACGCCACGGTGACGAAGCTCCGCGTCCTCGACGGCGCATACCGCGGCGTGGAGATGGCGGATGGCTCGTTCATCGACAGTGGGAAGATCGTCGTCGCCGCCGGGGCATGGACGAACACGCTGCTCGAAGCCTCCGGCCTGGCCGGCGATGATCTGCCTCCGGTCATCCCGCTCAACAGGATGCTCTTCATCACGAACATGCCTCCCATCGAAGGGTTCGAGCACATCCCGATGACGATCATCGACAACGGCATCTATTTCCGCCCCGAGGGACCCAACCTCATGATCGGCCGCGCCGATCCCGACACTCCCGCCGGCTTCGACACCACTCCCGACTCGAAGTATTACGAGGAGCAGATCAACTACTACATGCAGGAGCGCATCCCGGGCATGGAGCGCTGCCGGCTGATGTCGATGTGGGGCGGCCTCTACGACACGAACGCCGTCGATCACAACGCCGTGTTCGGCGAGCACCCGCACGTAGAGAACCTTCTCTTCGCCACCGGCTTCTCCGGCCACGGCGCGATGGAGTCACCGGCCGCGGGACTGGCACTGTCCGAGCTGCTCCACTACGGCGAATACCGCACCCTCGACTGCACTCCCCTCTCGATCAAGCGCTTCTGGGAGAACAAGCCGATCCACGAGACGATCGTGATTTGAAGGCAGAAAGCAGAAGGATGAAGGCGGAAGGATGAAGGCGGAAGGATGAAGGCGGAAGGGTGAAGGGTGAAGGGTGAAGGGTGAAGGATGAAACGGTCCACTCCTTTTCGGGTTTCATCCTTCCGCCTTCATCATTCCGCCTTCCTTCCGCCTTCCTTCTGCCTTCCGCCTTCTGCCTTCTGCCTTCATCCTTTCACAACACCTCCCACTTCGGCCGCTCGCGATAGCGGTCGTGCATCCAGACCCACTGCTCGGGCACACGGCGGATCTGGGCTTCGATGTCGGCGGTGAGGCGGGCCGTCAGCGCGACGGGATCGTCGTCCTTGCTGACGAAGATCGGCTCGAGGATGCGGATGTGCAGCATGCCGCCGCGCCGTTCGCCGAAGATGCGGGTGATGGGGACGCCCATCCGCACGGCAAGGCGGGCCGGACCGATCGGCGTCAAGGCGGGACGGCCGAAGAAGGGCACTTTCACGCTTTCGGCCCGGATGTTCTGATCGATCAGGAACGCCAGGATGCTGCCGCTGCGTAGCGCGCGGATCATCTCGCGGCCGGCGGCAGTAGAGCCGCGGTCGATCGTGGTGATGCCAGCGTTCGCACGCAGGGCCGTGATGAAGCGGTTCATCTCCGGCTCGTCGCGCTCGCGATGAAGAACGGTGACCGGCGTGCGCAGCGCGATGGCGTGGGCGACCCACTCCCAATTGCCGCAGTGGCCGGTGATGCCGATCATCCCTTCGCCGGGGCGCAGGTTCTCCAATCCTTCGAAGGTGGTCGTACGGGCCGAGGTGGCGGCGTCGAGGTTCGGCAGCCAAAGCATCTCGGCCAGGGTCATGCCGAG
>DATLWH010000236.1:0-8282 GCA_035576505.1 Thermoanaerobaculia bacterium
CGCCGCGGCCAAGCGCGTGGCCTCGGATGCGGACGGATCGCTTCTGAAGCAGGCCATCGCCGATCACAAGAACAACGCCGGCCTTTACGACGCCACGAAGAATGCGCAGTTCCTGGACGACGAGCTCCTAGGCACCGGCAAGTCACTCCTCGACATCAGCATTCCTCCGCTGATGGAGGCGCTGAAGAAGGCCCACGTTCCGATGCTGATCTTCGTGAGCTGGTTCGATGCCGGAACCGTTCAGGGAACCTTGCAGCGCTACCGCGACTTCGGCAACACGCAGCGGATCTTCATCGGCGAGTGGTCGCACGGCGGTGGTTTCGACGCGAATCCGTTCAAACACGGCGGGAGCCCGGCCGATCCCGGCCCCGAGCAGCAAATGGCCGAGGCGCTCGCCTTTTTTAATCACTACCTCAAGGACGTTCGCGACGACGCCAGCGCCCAGCGCGGCATTCACTATTTCACCGCCGGCACGGATCAGTGGCAGCAGACGAACGTCTGGCCGCCGCCGGCTCTCGGCAAGGTCGTCTATCACCTCGATGGCGATGGAAGGCTTGCCGACAAACCCGGTTCGAAGACGATCGCAGTCGCGCTGAAGAACACCGCCACGGGCGATCAGAACCGTTGGCGCACCCAGTTCGGCGGACATCCGGTGGCGTACGACGACGTCTTGCCAGGGATGCAGACGCTCACGAGCTTCACCACCGCGCCGATCGACAAGCCGCTCGAGATCACCGGCCAGCCGGTGCTTCACGTTCGCCTCGCATGCACGGGAGGCGATCCGTCGCTCTTCGCCTATCTCACCGCACTCGACGACCAAGGGAAAGCGGTCTACCTCACCGAAGGTCAGCTTCGCCTTGCCGACCGCAAGGGCACGTTTCTCCGCAGCGATGCCGAGCCGGTGCCGAACGGCACGCCGATCGATGCAACCGTCACGTTCTTTCCGACGTCCGCCGTCGTCCCCGCGGGATGGCGTCTGCGCCTGCTTCTGGCCAGCGGCGACACATCGAGCTTCGCCACGAGCGGCCCCTTCGACGCGACGATCTTCTCCTCGTCCACGATCGAGCTGCCGGCCATCACCCGTCAGAACGCCGCTCCCGCGAAGACCGGGTCGACGTTGACCGCGGCGCAATGGCATGACGATCTTCGCTTCTTCGCGCGCGAGCTGGCGGCGAAGCACGCCAATGCCTTCCACCACCTCACCCGCGCGCAGTTCGACGAGGAGGTGGCGGCGCTCGACCGGCAGATCGACACGCTCGACTCCGACGCCATCTACATCGGCCTCGACCGCATCGCTGCCTCGATCGGTGACGCTCACACGTTCGTCCGCTTTCCCGCCGACAGCGCCCAGCTGCCGATTGTCATCGCGGACTTCGACGGCATCGATCGCGTAGTGTCGATCGCGGCGGACCTCAACCAGGGCCATCACCAGCCCCTCGGCGCACGCGTCGTGAGCATCGAAGGGATGCCCATTTCGCGGGTGCGCGAGCTGATCGAGACGATCACTCCCGCCGAGGAGCCGCGCCTTCGGGAATCTCTCGTGGTGCAACACATGAGCGTCGGTCTCGTTCTCCACGGTCTGGGCATCGCCCCTTCGCGCACTCTCGTCCACTACACGCTGGCCGACGACACCGGATATGAATTCGTCGTCACCGTACATGCCGGTCCGTCGGACGATCTCGCCCGCGTCGTCGCCTACCCGCCCCTCTTCCGGCAGAACCCCGACAAGCGGTTCTGGTTCACCTGGCTGCCCGGCTCACGTGCCGTCTACTGCAACTTCCGCGGCTACCAGGATCTGGAGACGAACGCCCAGGCCTTGCTGGCCTTCGTGGCGGAGAAGCATCCGGAGAAGCTGATCATCGACATGCGCCAGAACGGCGGCGGCGACTACTTCGAAGGTCTGCGTTACCTCGTCGAGCCCATCCGGAAGCTGCCGGAGATCAACCGGAAGGGGCACCTCTTCGTGCTCATCGGCGTGCAGACATTTTCCGCGGCCATGGCCAACGCCGCCCACTTCCGCCAGATGACCGAGGCCACGCTCGTCGGACGAACGATCGGCGAGAACCCGAACAGCTACCAGGAACCGCGCGAGCAGACCATGCCCAACTCCAGGCTCGTCTTCCGCTACTCGACGAAGCTCTACGAGTTCAACAAAGGCGGCGAGAACGCCATCCGCCCGGACCATGAGGTCATCGTCACGTGGGATGAATACAAAGCGGGGCGTGATCCGGTGCTGGAGTGGGTGGTGGGGCGGTGAAGACGGCTTCGCGGTCTCGCAGACTCGCGGTCTCGCGGTTTCTGGTCTCGAGCGGCGTTCTTGCTGATGTATCCTGAGCAGACAGCGAGGAGAAACCGGCATGGAGCAACCGGAAGCAATCTCGACCTCGGAAGCCCGGCACTTTCTTGAACTGCCGAACGATGATTTGTATCTCCTGCTGCTCCCTCCAGGTGCGGAACAAGAGTTCTACAGTCGAGACGGGAAAATTGCCCGAGGACGCGCGATATTCGTAAAATTGTTCAAGAGCATGCGCACGACACTCTGCGAAAAGTACGGGCGACACGCCGATACATCGAAGACAGCGCTCGACCTGATGGTGCTGATCGCCGCTGCGATCAGCAAAGAGTTCCATCATGAACCCACCGTCGTGTTCGCCGTGTCCGCACTCATCACAAGGATCAGCCTCACGGAACTGTGCAAGCCACAAGACCCCGCCGCACGACCGATAAGCACGGCATTGTAAGACAAACCGAATGGAAGCAAGTTTCAGCTTCGAAACCGCCCTCTGCCAACTCTTCGAAACAGAGATCAACCCAGACCATCACGGCACAACAACACAGAGAGCAGTAGACGAGATCCTCCTCTTTACAGCAGAACACGTCGCAAACATCGGCGCTGACTTCATCCCCCAGGGACAGCTGCCACCGCACCTCACCAGCGCGACCAATGCACGGCTCTTCCACGAACGGCTCCACTGGTGGCAACTCGCATCCTATCCACTGATGCAGCTCCGATTCCTCCTCCTCTTGAGCCAGTTACGAGCAAACATCAAAGCCCAAGGCGGCAACTACCAGGTCATTGGAGGGCTCGCGGAATTCGACGAACCGGAGCAGTTCCGTCACTTCGCACGCTCACGGGAAGTAGCAGACGCAGACCTCTACTGGAACGCGCTCACGCCAGGCATGGTCACGGATTTCAATTGCATCTCCGAAGAACCCTACACGTATCAGGTATTCTTTTACCTCCCCCCGAATTCCGTCACGCGAGAACAGCGACCTGCGTACGGTGCAGCGCTCGGCTTTGGAAAGCATCACGACATAATCCACGTCGCCTTTACTGCGCAAGCGCTCCTCGAATCCGCTGCGTACATCAGCCAACTTCTCTTTGAAGGACAAGAACCACCAATCGTCGAGTCACTCGACGATCCCAACCTCCGCGTCTACCTCGGCCCCTGGGAGTATTGGCGCCGACTCCACGGCGCACAATACCAGGACAAACGCGCCCTCGCGATCGCTTTCCTGACCGCAATCGATCTCGCCATGATGGCCGACATTCCAAAAGTCGAAGACTCGAAACAATGGGACACCGAATACTTCTTCGAGCGCGTCAGCGTCCCCTACCGATTCGGCAAACTCGCCTACAGGCTCCGTGGCCAGGAACCGCTGAGCCTCACCAACACCAAAATCCAACACGCAATCAGACGCTACCAACAAGCAGCCTGCGACTGGTGCGGATGGCCAACACCCGAAATCATCGCAAAGCAAACCGCCGTGTTCCTCACCAGAGCACTGGCGTACAACTGTGCCTTCGCGATGGAAACAACCGATGATAACCGGACCATTGTGGAAGATCTCTACCGGCAACCAACCGAGCACTTCACCAAGGACGCCGCGCTCCTCCGGCCAGCGTGGGACCTGATTCAACGAACGAGCGCGCGCAGGTACGTCATCGGGCAAGGACTCCTGGAAGCAATGATCAACGCGTGTATGCTCCGTACCCTCCGGCCCACCTATCTCCCCGAGAGTTTTGTCGACGCAGAACCGCCGAAACAAGTCCTCCCACTGCCAGTCATCCTCTACAACGGAGACTACTACCTCGATCGCATTGAACCAACGCTTGCCGTCTCCCCTGCGGAAATCTTCGTCGTCGTTCATGAACTCGCCCGCGACAGCATCCACCTCGTCACCCTCCTGCCACTCCAAAGCCACAGGAAGACCTGCGGCTTCATCGAAGCACATCTGGACTGCTACTACCAAAAAGCCGGATTCGGCTGCTCCTACCAGCAGCTAGAGCCAAGAGAGGCCGATGCGCGACAGCGCCGACACCTTGACGACTACTGTCACTGGACGCACCTCGCTACGCGCCTCGAAGTTGCGGAGCCCGCAATCGCGCAGCGCTGGCTCAGCCGGTGGAAGGCAAGAGCACAGCCGTGAGTCAGTGCGCTGGGACCTGCCTCGACTGATCATCATGGTTCACCGCGGCCGACCGGCAGCTTCGGCTCCGTCTCCACGCTCGTTCCGCCGTCGCCGACAGTCAGGGCCGGATCGGCGCGCCCTTTCGTTAGCTGGATCAGCGGGATGGCGGCGACCGCGATCAGGATCGGGCGCGCCACGGCGAAGGCCGGAATGACGGTGCCTGGACTTTGATGTATGTTTCGCATGACACGAAGCTCCTTTCTTAGCGGTTAGGGGGTCCGTTGTTGCGTACGGCCGCGCCTCCACGCGGCCGTACGGGTTTCTACGTGACCGTGGAGCACTCCCTGCTGTGCCAGAGCCACCCGGGAGAGGCTTTAAGCCACAGGGCAGTGGCTTTCAGCCACAGGGGTGTGGCTCAAAAGCCACCGGGGTGTGGCTTTAACACACAGGTGTGTGGCTCACAGCCACCGGGGTGTGGCTTAAACACACAGGGGTGTGTCCCACAGACACCGGGGTGTGGCTTAAACACACAGGGGTGTGGCTTAAAACCTCCCGGGTGTGGCTTAAAGCCTCTCGCGGGTGACTCAGAACCTCCTGTGCGGCAGGAGTGTCCACCCCGGGTGGACAGTATCGACAGAACCGTCGTCATCCCACCGATCCGTTCCTCTTCATGCCTCCCGCCTCGGCGCGCATCGCCGCCTCGATCAGCGCTGTCACGATCCCCGAACGGGTGATCCACGCTCCATGAGCGGCACGGATACCCGAGGCCAGCCCGGCGATGCTCATCTTTCGGCAGTTGCGAGGGGGAGGCCAGCTCGGCGATGCTCATCTTTCGGCAGTTGCGAGGGGGAAGCCATCTCGCAGATGACGCAGATAGACGCAGATAGAAGACGGTCTTCATCTGTGTACATCTGCGCCATCTGCGGATAAGGCCTTTTCACGAACTTCGATCCCTCCGATCGGGTAGGGAAATCTCCTCCCCCGACACTCCTCCAATGACAGCCGCCATGCGTAACGTCCGCAGATACCTCGTATCGCCGCCCGCGCCGCGCGTCGCGCGGAAGGTCCTCGTGGGGGCGGAGCCGCCGCAACTGCCGGACGAGCTCTCGTGGCACGACTATGCCGTCTTCCTGCTCCACGTCGCGGCGGAGGTGGAGCATGCGCTGATGGTGCAGTACCTCTACGCGGCCTATTCGCTCGGCGGCGCGGAGCTCGGGGATGTGAGGCATGAAAACGCCCGGCACTGGCGGGAAGTGATTCTCGGCATCGCCAAGGAGGAGATGGGACACCTCATCACGGTGCAGAACATCCTCCGGCTGATCGGAGGTCCGCTGCATCTGGAGCGGGAGGATTATCCGTTCCGCAGCGACTTCTACCCGTTCTTCTTCAAGCTCGAGCCGGCCACGAAAGACTCGCTGGCGAAGTACGTCGTGGCCGAGGCGCCTGAGGAGTGGCTGACGACGAAAGAGGCCAAGGAGATCGTGGAGCGCGCCAGCAAAGCCGACGAAGGGCGCAAGATCCTGCCGGTGGGCACGCTCTACGGAAAGCTCATCGACCTGTTCAAGGATCGTGGCGCGCTCACCGCGGACGATTTTCGGGACGACACCGAGCCGTACCAGGCGAATTGGGACGAGTGGGGACGCGGCTATGGCGACGGGCAACGCGGGAACATGGGGCTGGAGTCGCCGAAGAAAACGCCCCACCTGCTCATCATGAAGACGACCGATCGCCATTCCGTGCTCGACGCTCTCCATTCGATCGCCAAGCAGGGAGAAGCGCCGACGCTCGACACCGGCAAGAGCAAACCGGACGAGAAATCGCACTTCGAGCGCTTTCTGAAGATCTACGAGGCCTTTCCCGAACGGAACCCTCCCTCCCGCAATATCCCGACGAATCCGACGACCGTACAGCCGCAGAAGGGCGAGGCCGAGGAGACGGGATCGCTTGCCTGCGCGCGCATCACGGCGCCGGAATCGCTGTTGTGGGCGCACCTCTTCAACGTCCGCTACCGCAAGCTGCTCTTCACGCTCAAGCACGCCCTGCACGTCCGTGCCGGTGACGCCGTGGACCGGCCGACGGCGCGTGGGAACCTCATCGCCTGGACCTTCGGCGAGATGTACAACCTCCGCTCGATCGCCGGCATCCTGGTGACGCTGCCGCTGTGCGAAGACGGCGGCGACGATCGCGCCGCACCGCCGTTCGAGGTGGCCTATACGCTGACGCTCCCCGATTGGGATTCCGACAAGTGGCGCGTGCAACGCGATCTGATCCGGGCCTCGGAGCGGATCATTCACCAGCTCGATCATCCAGAGCAGCCCCGCCGCGACTATCTCCGCGCGCTCCTCGATCATGACCGGCACGAGCTGGAGGTGGTCGAGACGCTGCTGACGGCGATCGAGCAACAGGAGGCGAACGCATGACCATCCGTGGGATTCGCATCCTTCCTCCGTTTGCGATCGCGCGTCTCGGATCGTCGCCCGAGCCGCTGGAGAACTACGACGTCCGCGTAGCCGCGGATGATCCGCTCGGGTTCCGGCAGATCCATGGCGCGGAGACGCTCGTCGTCGATCGCCGGCGCGGCACGATCAGCCGCTCCTACACGCCGAAGTCGATTCGCTTCAAGGATGGCCGCGGCCGGGTGAAACCGGTGGCGCCGTTCCTCGAGGTGTGGGCCGACGTCGATGGGGCGCTCGTACCGCTCACGAAAGCGCTGCTCGAGAAGAACAAGCTCTCCGTCGACGACGTCGAATGGCGTGCGCAGGTCGGCAATCACAAGGCCTTTCGGCGCACGGGCAAGGCGCCTGACCGCATCGACGCCGATACGGGCTGGTTCCGCGGCCACGGGTTGCATCCGCTGACGGGGCAGTGTGAGAACTTCTTGGACGGGAAGAGCATCCCCTTCGGCGACGTCCAGTTCCTTCGCCCGGGGCGCAAGTTTCCTGAGATTCGTCTCCGCTTCACGCCGGCGAAGGGATACATCTACGGCGCGGTGCCGCGGCATCGCAAGGCGGACGTGAAGGCCGTGGTCTACGACAGCCACCGCGGATCGTGGAGCGGCTACAGCGACGACGATGCCGTGCCTTCGTCGATCACCACCAGTCCGAGCCCGATCTACGCGAATCTCGACGACGATCGATCCACCAGCCGCGGCTACCTCGACGACGAATGCGACGGCATCGTCGAAGTCAGGATCGAGGCCGGCAGGAAGACCGTGCTCCAGGCGTTCGCGCGCATCGGGGCCGGCCCCCCCGATTTCGCTCCCGACAGTTTTCCCGTGCGGACGATCGCCGACGATCTCGAGCAGGCCCTGCTCGGCCCCGACCCGGATAACGACGAGGTCTCGCCGGAGTGGACCGAGGAGATCATCCGCCGCGCCTTCGAGACCATGCGCCTGCAGAACACGGCCGCGCTCAACGGCAACGTGCTCGACGGCGGCGTGGCCAACTCGATGGCCTCACAAGACGCGCGCATGGGCCGCGCGCTGGAGCCGATCATGGCCCCGGCCATCGTCGACTCGGTGGCGCTGCAGGCTCTCCATCAAAGCGTCTTCGCCGCCATCCGCAGCGGCAGCGCGACCTGGTTCGGCCAGGTGCTGCGCAGGTTTGACGATGTCGGCGACCTGACCGACCGCGGGCGCCGCAAGATGCCGGCCATGATGCGCGGCAGCGACGGATTGCACCTCGCGCTCACGCGCCGGCAGCACAACGCCGTGATCGGGTCGGGCAATCGTCAGGCCACGGCCGAGGATGCCAGCGCCGCGACCTTCACCGCGCCGACCACGCCTCCAGGCAAGGAGACCGAATGACGACGAAGGCACGGCCGAAGAACCGCACCGCGCGCGCCGGCGTGCCGCTGGCTGTGCAGGCGAT
>DATLWH010000237.1:0-2679 GCA_035576505.1 Thermoanaerobaculia bacterium
GCCAGAGCCCCAGTCGCCGAACAGGCCGATCGACATCGGCGGCTGCAACGCCTTCGAGGCGATGAGTGCGGCAAAAGCGTCGACTTCTGATCCGATGCCGAGGTAATCGCGCTTTGTGTACCCTTCGGAGTCGTAGCGAGGGACGGAGCTCGGGTCATCGACATCGAGAAGCCACCGCCACGCTGCCCTGTCGTCAGGATCGCGTTCTTTCGAACCATCCTCCTCGATGTAGTTGAGAAAGTGACGCGCCATTTCGTCGGGCGCTATGAACCTGTCCAGCAGCTCGTTTGCGCCGAGTCCCATGTCGCGCGAGGCGAGAATTGCTCCGATGAGGTGCCTGCCGTGAATGAGCCTCTCCCCGCTGACGCGGAACGCGATCTCCGCCGCGTAACGAAACAGCTCGAACAACTGCAGGGATGCGTCAGGGGGCGTCGGGTTCTTGGTGTAGAAGCCCATCCACTCCGAGATCTCGCCCTCCATGCGCTGCGCGTTGTCAGCGGCGCGAACGTACTTCCGCAGAATATCTGGACCACTGCCTTTGGCTGGAGCGTCGTCCTCTAGCGCCACAATCAGAATGATGCTCGTCGTGACGAGACTTGTAGCGCGGATGCTCGCGGCGTCGAGCAAGCGCATGCTGCTGTCGCTCATGGGAAGCGCGCGGATCCTGTCCATGCCGATCGTCTCGCGATGCTGATCGCGTTGCGCCAAGCCGGTCATGATCTTCAAAGCGGCCCCGGTATTGAGTCCCGCCCTGGTCAGCCGTTCGCGATCGACGCCATCGACTACCCGAAGAGCCGTGGCCGCGGTGTCAACGGGCGGCAGCACTCCTTTTGGCGAGCGTGCGAATCGCTGATCGAGCGCGGCTTCGGCTGGTTTCGCGCTAGCCTTGCGGCGCGGCAGCGACTCCTCAAAACGCACCAAGTCAAACCCTTGATCGCGTAGCGTGTGCATGACCGCCGCATCCGTTTTCGCTGCTGCCAGCAAGAGAATCGACGGTGATACTTCCGAGCGTCCGCGCTCGTGAATGTCGTGGAGCCGCTGCGCGGCCCGCAGCAGTTGGTCCGGGACCGACGGCGGCATCTCATTCATTTAGGGATGTCCTGAGTATACCGGGTGTTCATTTGATATAAAGCGTCGCCAATGCCGCCTCGTTACAAACGCGTCCTTCTCAAACTCTCCGGCGAAGCGCTCATGGGTGGGCGGCGTACCGGGATCGACCCCGAGACCATCGCCCGGATCGCGGACGAGATCGTCGAAGTGCATCGCGCCGGGGTGCAACTGGCCATCGTCATCGGCGGCGGTAACATCTTTCGGGGCGTCACCGCGGCCACCGAGGGGATCGACCGCGTGGCCGGCGATCACATGGGGATGCTGGCCACGGTCATCAACGCCATCGCCATGCAGGACGCGCTGGAGCGCCGCGGCGCGCAGACGCGCGTGACCTCGGCGATCACGATGGCCGAGGTAGCCGAGCCGTTCATCCGCCGGCGGGCCATCCGCCATCTGGAGAAAGCGCGCATCGTCATCTGCGCGGCCGGTACCGGCAACCCGTACTTCACGACCGACTCCGCCGCCGCCCTCCGCGCCAGCGAGCTGAAGTGCGAGATCATCTTCAAAGCGACGAAGGTCGACGGCATCTACACCTCCGATCCCGAGATCGACCCGAAGGCCACCCGGATCCCGCACGCGAGCTATCAACGCGTGCTCGCCGACCGCCTGCAGGTGATGGATGCCACGGCCATCGACCTGGCGCGCGGCAGCTCGATTCCGATCTATATCTTTTCGCTGCGCGAAGCGGGCAATATCCGCCGCGCGCTTCTGGGCGATGACATCGGCTCAATGGTCTCGGACTAGGGCCGGCACGGCCGGCAGCGTTGGTTGCCCAAGGCTCCGTCAACGGGGGGCGAGAGAATGTCCTGCCGCGAGAGACCGATCGTTCACTGACCTCAATGCAGGGCGAAGCTCAGGATAAACTTGCAGCGAGGTACCGAATATGCCTATCAACGAAGTCATCAAAGACGTTCAACACCGCATGCATGGCGCCCTGGAGGCGCTGCACCGCGAGTTCAAGTCGCTTCGCACCGGCCGCGCCAACGTGGCCATGCTCGACGGCATCACCGTCGACTACTACGGAACTCCGACGCCGATCGCGCAGGTCGCCTCGCTCAAGGTCCCCGAGCCGTCGCTCATCGTGGCCGAGCCGTGGGACAAGTCGATGGTGGCCGCCGTGGAGAAGGCCATCCGCACGGCCGACCTCGGACTGAATCCGTCGACGGACGGCAAGCTGGTGCGCATCCCCATCCCGCAGCTCACCGAGGAACGGCGCAAGGAACTGGTGAAGAAAGCGCACCACCAGTCCGAGGAAGCGCGCACGGCCATCCGCCAGGTGCGGCGCGACGGCAACGACAAGCTGAAGAAGATGCTCAAAGGTCACGAGATCTCCGAGGACGATGAGAAACGAGCCCTCGACGAGATCCAGAAGATGACCGACAAACACATCGATGAAGTCGGCAGCATCCTGAAGGGCAAAGAGACCGACATCATGGAGGTCTGATTTCAATCCTGACACGACACTAGACCATGCCCGACCCCGAGCGCATCCTCGTCATCATTCCTGCCGCCGGAAGCGGGACGCGCTTCGGCGGCGATGTGCCGAAGCAGTTCCTGCCGTTGGGGGGC
>DATLWH010000238.1:0-5582 GCA_035576505.1 Thermoanaerobaculia bacterium
CGCTCTCGCCGCGCTATGCTGCAAAACTGGCCATTGAGGCGTTGCACGGGCTCGACGCCATTCATCGCGCCGGCATCGTTCATCGCGACATCAGCCCCGAGAACATCATGATCGCGCGCGATGAGGAGGGTGAGCAGCACGTGAAGCTCATCGACCTCGGCATCGCCAAGCAGGGCGATGGGACCGAAGCGAACAAGACGAAGACGGGGATGTTCGTCGGCAAGTGGAAGTACTGCTCGCCCGAGCACCTGGGCATGCTCGACGCGGGCGAACGGATCGACGGCCGGGCCGATATCTACTCGTTCGGCATCGTTCTGTACGAGATGCTGACCGGTGTACCACCGTTTCAGGCCGAGACGCCGCACGCCTATCTCATGCTGCACGCCTCGGAAAAGCCACGCCCGTTGCGCGAGGTGAACCCGTCGATGCCGTCCTCACCGGAGCTGGAGGCGTTGATCTTCCGGGCGCTGGAGAAGGACCGCAAGAAGCGCTTCGCGACGTCGCGGGAGATGGCCAGGGCGCTCGAGGAGATCGAGCCATCCCTCGACGATCAGACCGGTGCTCCTCCTCCGCTGCCGAAGGCCTACGAGGTTACGGAAGAGCCGACACGAGTAGCCACACCGACCGTGCCGAGTGGAGCGGCGCCGCCGCCTCGAGCCGTCATCGACCCGAACGCATCCACTGTCTTGACGGCGAACGGCGAGCCGATGGCGCGCGCGCTGCGCAAGGTATCGACCACCGACGTCATCCCGGTTCCGGGCGGGCGCCGCTCGCCGATGATGTGGATCGCGATCGTCATGGCCGTGGTCGCCATCGGAGTGGTTGCCGCTGTGATGATGCGAACGCAGCAGCCGGTCGTGACGAAGGCGCCGCCGGTCGTTGCCGTGGCGCCGGGCCGGGTTGCACTCAATGCCTTTCCGTGGGGTGAGGTGACGAGCATACGCAACGTCGCCAACGGAGCGACGATCGATCTGAAGGAGCCTTTCGTGACGCCCGCTCCCGTCGATCTCGCGCCCGGAACCTACGAGATCACCCTCTCCAATCCGTCGTTTCGCTCGCCGATCACGCGCAAAGTGGACGTGAAGGCCGGCCAGGAGCAACTCGTCAATGTACAGTTTGCCGACCCGTCTACGGCAACCCTTCCGCAGCTCTCGGGAGGTACGCCATGAGGCGGGCCGCGCTCGCGCTGCTGCTTCTCGCCGCTTTTCCCTCGTTCGCGGCGGAGAGGTGGGTCGAGGCGTACAACCGAGGCGTGAACCAGGTGCGGGCGTCGAACTTCCAGGTGGGCGCGCAGGCGCTGCAGAGGGCCATCGATGAGATGCCGGATGAAAATGCCGCGCAGCGTGTACGGGACCAGATCTTCACGTACGTCCCGCACTTCTGGCTCGGCATCGCCAGGCTGAACCTCGGTGATCCCGACGCCGCGTTGCGCGAGTGGAAGATCTCCGAGGAGCAGGGGGCCATTCAGAACACACCGTATTACGCGCAGCTCCGCGACCTGATCGGCCGCGCGAATTCGGAAAAACAGCGCCGCGCGGAGGGTGCCGCGACCCCCAGCAAGCAGGAAGCAAATGGCGCCATCGGCCGGGCCTTGTCGGCGCAGATGGACGCCGTGACGGCCGGCGGCGACCGCAGCGACACCTACCATGCCGCCCAGCGGAAGCTGACGGAGGCAAAGGAAACGAATGCAAGAGCGGGGATTGACGTGCGTGCCTACAAACGGGCCGCCGAGCTCGCTGAAGAGGCGCGTGGTCTTTTTGCTGCCGCAGCGGACGACGCCAAGAAGCAGCGGGCATCACGGCCGGTAAGACCGAACCCGTTGCCGCAACGAAAGCCGGCGCCGGGCGAGGTCATGATCCCCTTCGACGACCTGCCGCAGCCGAAGCAGACCATCCAGCCGCAGCCTCGGCCTCCCGCGCCGGTCCCCACCCCGGTTCCCACGCCGGTACCGATCACCCAGACCGTTCCTCCGCCGCAACCGAAAATCGAGCCGAAAAAGCCGCAGCCGGTGGAACCGCAACCGGAGCCTGATCGCGAAGCGCTCGTGAACGCGCGAATCATCGTGCAGCAGTACCGCCGTCGTCTCCTCTCCCTGAATCTTCCGGTCACGGACGCGCAGCGCTTCGATCGCGATCTGAAGCCGAATAGCGACGCGCAGACGATCCAGATGGTGGTCGATCAGGTGGCCGCAAAGGAGCGCGAGCTCGACGCCCGCAAACCGGCGGACATCGTGGCAACGCCCGATCCGACGCACGCGCAACTCGAATCGGCGTACCGTTCCTTCGCCGCCGGCGACCTCACGTCATCCGACCGCGTCCTCAGCCAACTCCTGACCACGAAGGAAAGCGCGGAGGCGTACCTGTTGCGCGGGTGCGCGCGGTACACGCAGGCGATGCTGTCCCGGAATCGCGATCCGCTCCTCGCGCGCGCGACCGCGGACATCCAGACAGCGTTGCGCATGAATCCCTCGTTGCACCTCGATCACACCGCCTGGTCGCCGAAGCTCGTGACATTTTTCGAGCAGGTGAAGGGGGCGGTGGCGCGGTAGCGTCACGACAACAACTCTTCCAACGCTGCGAGCAGCGCATCGGAGTCGTAGGGCTTCTGCAGGTAGCCGACGCGTCTTTCGCTTGGATTGTTCCTCAACAGGTTCTCGTCGCCGTGACCGGTGGAGAAGATGACGGGAAGTTTGGGCCAGCGTGTGGCGATCTCCTCATACAACTTGATCCCATCGACATCGGGCAGGCTGACGTCGAAGATCAGGACATCAGGTGGTCGAGCGGCAATGCGCGCGATGGCTTCGGCACCGAGGCGAACCCAATCGACAGAGATTCCTTCGAACTCGAGGATGGCGGAGAGGCCCGCTCCGACGGAATCGTCGTCTTCGACCAGTGTCACGTGCAAGTCTGGGCGCAGTTGCCGGCTGGGGAGGGGTGGCACCACCTCCCTCAACTCAGACACGGGCGCCTCGGACGCGGGGATGAGAATATGGAAGGTCGATCCCTCGCCCAATGCGCTCTCGACGTAGATGTGTCCCTCGTGCTGCACTACGACCTGCGAAACGACGGCCAGGCCGAGGCCCGTTCCGCCAAACTTTTTCGTCGTGAATAGAGGTTCGAAGATATAGCGCAAGGTCTCCTGCTGCATACCCACACCCGTGTCGCGGATGCTGAAATGCACGGCAGCGACGGGCCGGTCATTGCCGTCTCGTATCGTGTCGGCGGTGGCACGAACCTCCAACCGGCCGCCATCCGGCATGGCGTGACGCGCGTTCACGACCAGGTTGGCGAATACCTGACGAAGCTGATGCGCATCGGCAAGCACGGTCAACAACGGGTGGGTTTCAACGGTCACCGCCACGCGGGGGCCGGCCAGTTGGGCCAGCTCCGGCTCGAATGCCTGCAGCCAGTCGGCGACCGGGACAGCGACGCGCGCCGGTTCGGCGATGCGGGTGAATCGCAGGATTTCCTGGGTGATCCGCTTACCACGGGCGATCGCATCGGCGATGCGCGGAGCGGCCAGCATGACCGTCGGGTCCGTACCTGCCCGCTTTGTCAGAAGGTCGACGAACGGCTGGATCCCCATGAGGACGTTGTTGAATTCGTGGGCAACCGACGCGGCAAGACGGCCGAGGCTGGATACGCGTTCGGCCTGGAGCAACCTGGTCTCCAGCCGCCTCCGCTCGGTGATGTCCTGAACGACGCCGACAATCCGCACGGCCGTACCACTGTCGTCGAGAACACGCTGACCGCGCAGGTGAAGGACGCGTTCCCCTCCGCCCCTTGTACGGATACGATGTTCAAGGTCGAGCGGTGCATCTTCCGTGCGGGCACGTTCGCACGCCTCGGCAAGCCGGGCACGGTCCTCCGGATGAACGTAGGTGCTCATCAGTTCGGTGAGCGTGAAACCGCCGGCCGGGTCGAGGTCGAGGTCGAGGGTCTCCAGGATTTCCGCCGATCCCTCGATGGCGTCGCTGCCGATGTGCCATTCCCAGCTGGCGATGCGGGCCATCTGCTGCATCTGGCGAAGCTGTGCCTCGGCGTCTGTCGCGATGACTGCCGGGGAGATCGAATCGATCACGGCGTCAAGGGCGAACACAGGGGGGCGAGGGCTGCCCGGTGGAGGTTTCGAACGATGTGGGATTGCCAAGTTGGCTAGCTATCATATACTTAGGGACGTAGTGCCACAAGAACGGGTTCTCATCCTCGAAGACGACCGCGCCGCGGAGCTGATCCTGCGCATCCCGCTGGAACGCGAGAGGTTCGTCGTCGACTTCGTCGAAGAAGGCTATGCCGCCATCGAGAAGTTGCGCGCGCATGAGTATTCCGCCGTGATTCTCGATCTGATCATTCACCGCGGCCTCAACGGCTTCGGCGTGCTGAACTTCATCGAGATGGAGCAGCCCGGCCTGCTCGACCGGGTCTTCCTCGTGACGGGGATGTCCGAGCAGACGGTGATGAACACCGCTCCGCTGCTTCTCTCGCGGCTCTTCCGAAAACCGTTCAGCTACCGCCGGCTCGTCGCGGCGGTCGTGGCGGCGGTGCGTCCGCGCGCGGAGTATCAGGAGGAGACGCAGAAACGGATGCTCGTGGTGGACGACGACCGGATGTCGGCCGAGCTGGTGGCGGTATTCGGCCGCCGCCTCGGCTTGGCGGTCGATCTCGCCGGCGACGGCCGTGAAGCCATCGAGAAGATCGCCGCCACGCGTTTCGATGCCGTGGTGCTCGATCTGCTCATGCCCGGTATCGACGGATTCGGCGTGCTCGAGTACCTCGATCGCTGCCAGCCGGATTTGCTCTCGCACACGATCATATCCAGTGGTCTGCCGCAGAAGTATCAGGCACGTGTGGCCGAGTACGGCGTCTGCGGCGTACTCCCGAAACCGGTCGATCACCGGGCATTTCAGGAAATGGTCGGCGCCTGCCTGCTGCCGCAGAGCGACGGAGCGGCCGCCAAACGCGCCAGCGGATCGTAGAAGTGGATTAGTCGATTAGTGGATTAGTGGATCAGTGATTGGGCGATCAGTCGATCAGATCAACTTCTTTCTAATCCACGAATCTACTAGCCACTGATCTACTAATCCACTGCACTCCGAACACAGTCTCACCGGAATCGTCGGCACCCTGTACCCCGTCGAGCGCCCTTCTCCCCCAGCGCTTTTCAGCTGGGGGAGAAGGTGCCGACAGGCGGATGAGGGGGCGGTTCTCGCGCTGGAGTTAATTGTTTTCATGAGTTTCCCACGCCCGTTCATGAAACCAGTCCACTGTTGGGCAAGCTCCAACGGCCCCTCATCCGCCTTCGGCACCTTCTCCCCCCCGCTGAAAGACGCGGTGGGGAGAAGGGCGCTCGATTAAACACTCTGTCTGCGATTCCACTTAGATGGTGAGAAATCCAGGCTAATGTGCCGCGGCCTGCGAGTGAATGCGCATGCCGTAGAACGACCGATAGACGAAGATCATCGAGATGATGAAGAAGATGACGGCGAGAATGTGAGTCAGCCCCTGCTGCCCATTCTTCGTCATCTCCACGGCCAGCTCGACGGCGAGGAGACCGAAGAGTGTCGTGAACTTGATGACCGGGTT
>DATLWH010000239.1:0-2472 GCA_035576505.1 Thermoanaerobaculia bacterium
ATCCGTAACATCGCCAAGGCGCTGGCTGCCTTCGAGCGCGCGCTGATATCCGGGCGCTCTCCCTACGACAGGCTCGTCTACGGCGGCGACGACAAAGCGCTCTCCCCTGATGCCTGGCGCGGCATGCGGCTCTTCTTCACCGGCCGCGCCGGCTGCTCGGTGTGTCATCAGGGCTTCAACTTCTCCGGCGAGTCGCGCTACGCCGGGCACTCGCAGACGAAGCCGGTGCTCGTGCGCAACGGCGTCACCGATGGCGCGTTCCGCGTCCCGACTCTGCGCAACATCGAGCTGACCGCGCCCTACATGCACGACGGCAGCATCGCCACGCTCGATGAGGTGATCGATCGCTACGTGGCCGCGCGCAAGCTGACGCTCGACGCTTCGGATCGCGCCGATCTGGCGGCCTTTCTGCGCTCGCTGACGGATCGGGATTTCGTGAACGACCCGCGATTCGCGGCTCCGTAGGGACGCCGGAAAACCTTGTCCGCAGATGACGCAGATGGACGCAGATCTGAGGAGATCGCCCGCGAAAACGTTGCGATGACCCTTTCGTATACTTCACACCTATGCGAATCGCCTCGATCGCCCTCATCTTTCTCGCCACAACTCTCTCCGCACAGACCACTCCCGAGCATGGCGTATTCGTCCAGGACATCGACACGAAGGCCGATGCCTGTACGAACTTTTTCGACTACGCGAACGGAGCGTGGCGCGCGGCGAATCCGATTCCCGGATCGATGCAGCGATGGAGCCGGCGATGGGCGGCGGGCGAGCAGAGCAAGGAGCAGTTGCGGGCCTTGCTCGATGACGAGACAAAGCGGAAAGACTGGCCGAAGGGATCGGTCGACCAACAGATCAGCGACTTTTACACCGCTTGCATGGATCAGGCGCGCGTGGACGCCGCCGGCACGAAGCCGATCCGCCCGCTCCTGAAACAGATCAACGCCATCCGCACGCCGGACGATCTGCAGAAGACCATCGCCGATCTTCATGACCTTCAGATGTACGCGCTGTTCGGAGTGGGCTCCGCCTCCGACAATCACAATCCCGGCTTCGTCATCGCCCGCGTGGCCGCCACCGGCCTCGGCCTCCCCGACCGCGACTACTACCTCAAACCGGAGAAACGCTTCGCCGACGCGCGCGCGAAGTACCGCCTCCATGTGGCAAAGATGTTCGCGCTGACCGGTACCAGCCACGACGCGGCGAAGAACTCTGCCGACGCGCTCTTCGCCATGGAGACGCGCCTTGCCGCGGCGCAGCTCGACAACGTATCTCTGCGCGATCCCGCCGCCACCGACCATAAGTACGCCGTAGAGACACTGCAGAAGTTCACGCCGCACTTCGACTGGACGCGCTATCTCCGGCACATCGGCGTGGCACCCGCGGATCTCAACGTCGACCAGCCGGAATACATGGGGGCGGTGGAAAAAGAGCTGCGCACGACGCCGCTCAGCACGTGGAAGGCCTACCTGGCCTGGAACGTCATCAACAGCGCGTCCCGGAATCTCTCGGCGCCAATCGCGGCGGAGCATTTCGCCTTCTACGGCAAGTACCTGGGCGGATCAACCGAGATGAAGCCGCGCTGGAAGCAGTGCGTCGAGAGCGACGACGCGCTTCTCGGCGAAGCTCTGGGGCGCCGCTATGTGGAGCGCTACTTCCCACCCGAGGCCAAGGCGCGCATGCAGGAGATGGTGAAGAACCTTCTCGCCGCGATGGGCGACACGATCCGCACGCTCGACTGGATGAGCCCCGAGACGAAGAAGCTGGCGCTCGAGAAGCTGGCCACGTTCAATCCGAAGATCGGCTATCCCGACAAGTGGAAGGACTACAGCAGCGTGGCCATCAGCCCGACGGCGCACTGGGAGAACGTCGCCGCTGGATTGAAGTTCGGAGCCGACGAGGATCTGGCCCTGACCGGCAAACCGGTCGACCGCGGCCGGTGGGGAATGACCCCTCCGACCTCCGACGCCTACTACAATCCGCTGCTCAACGAGATCGTCTTCCCCGCCGGCATCCTGCAGCCGCCCGCCTTCGACGTACACGCCACCGATGCCGTGAACTACGGCGCCATCGGCGTCGTCATCGGACACGAGATCAGCCACGGCTTCGACGATCAGGGCGCCCAGTACGACGCGCAGGGACGTCTCAGGAACTGGTGGACTCCGGAGGATCTGAAACGCTTTCAGGAGCGGACGGCATGCGTGTCCGATCAGTTCGAAAACTACTTCATCGAACCGGGCATTCACCATCAGGGCAAACTCGTGCTGGGCGAGTCGATCGGCGACCTTGCCGGTGCGAAGATCGCCTGGCTGGCCTTTCAGAGAGCGCAGCAGACCAGGCCGGCCGTGGCCATCGACGGCTTCACTCCCGAGCAGCAGTTCTTCATCGCCTGGGGCCAGTTCCGCGGCGATGAGACACGCCCGGAGACGCAGCGCCTGATGGTGCAGGGCGATCCGCACCCGGTGGCTAAGT
>DATLWH010000240.1:0-3599 GCA_035576505.1 Thermoanaerobaculia bacterium
GTGGCGGGTGTCCGGTGTTCGATCCGGAGGCAGTACTCTACGGCCAGCATTCGCTCTCCGAAGAGACCGATGCCAGTCTGAGCGGCGGCACCGGCCAGACCAACTACTTCATCTCCGGTCTCGTTAAATACGACGGCGGCATCGCGCAAAACACCGGATACGCCAAGCAGTCGATCCGGGCGAACATCGACCAGTTGCTCGGCAGCGGATTCCATCTCGGCGTGCGCACCCAAATAGTCCACAGCCTCTCAAATCGCGGAATTTCGAATAACGACAACACCGGGACCAGTACGTACGCGGTGCTGCCGTCCACGCCGAGCTTTTTCAACCTCCAGCCCGTCAACGGCGTGTATCCGTCGAACCCGTTCGCCGCCAGCAATCCTTTGCAGACGTTCGCGTATCTCAAGAACAGCGAGGACGTGTGGCACGTCCTCGGCACGACCAACCTCACCTACGATATATTCGCGACGCCGACGCAGAGTCTCCAGGCGACCCTCACCGGCGGAGTGGACTACTTCTCGCAGCGCAACGACATCCTCTCACCACCCTTCCTGCAGTTCGAGCCCAGCGACGGGCTGCCCGGCACCATCGTGCAGGGCAAGTCGTCCGGCCAAGTGTTGAACCTCGTCGGCAGCGTGGTGCACAAGTACATGCCGGGATCCGGTTCGTACACGGCGACGACGTCCGCTGGCTTCCAGTACTTGAACCAACAGACCAACGTGACGAGCCTCGTGGGCCGCGACTTCCTGAGCGGCGCGACCAACATCCAGGAAGCAACCGATGTCGCGTCGCTCGTTGCTCCTGTCGGCCAAGAGCTCAACATGGCGTTGTGGGGACAGGAGGAATTGCTTGCGCTGGACCAACGATTGCTCCTGACCTTGGGGATTCGAGGCGAACGGGCGAGCGTAAATGGGGACGTCAACCACTACAACGTATTCCCCAAAGCGGCGGCATCGTATCGCCTGTTGCAGCCCCTCGGGATGCTGGATGAAGTGAAGCTCCGCGGCGCGTGGGGGCAGACTGGTAATCTTCCGCAGTTTGGTGTCCGCTACCTGCCGGACGCCACCGGCGTGATTGGGGGGCTCTTCGGGACGTTCGCGTTCCCAACGGCAGGCGATCCCTCCATCAAGCCCGAGCGGAACACCGAAATCGAGTTGGGCACGGACGTCACGTTCGCGAATCAGCTCGCCACGCTCAGCGCCACGATCTACCAGAAGACGATCACCGACCTGATTCTCACGCAGACGCTGGCGCCGTCGACTGGACAGGGGACCCGGACCTTCAACGGCGGCAAGCTCCGTAACCGGGGAGTCGAGCTATCGCTCTCGGTCGCACCCGTGCGTACCGCGGCGGGCAGCTGGATCGTGCAGGCGTCGCTCTACTCGAACCGCAGCCTGGTGCAGGAGCTACCGGTGCCTGCGTTCCAGACTGGAGGATTCGGCACCGGTTTGGGAGCGTTCGAGATTCAGCAGGGGCGCTCAGCCACGCAAATCGTCGGTAACGATTCTACCGGCAACGTCGTCGTCGTCGGTGACGCGAACCCGAAGTTTCAGATGTCGTTCTCGAGCGACGTCTCCTGGCACCGCTGGAGCTTCAACTTCCTGTGGGATTGGAAGCACGGCGGGGACGTTCTCAATCTGACCCAGCTGCTGTACGACGCGAGCCATAACAGCGCCGATTGGAACTCCGGCGGCTCCACGCGGTGGGCCGAATTCTTGAAGGGCAATACGCAGGTGTACATCCAGGATGCGTCCTACCTGAAGCTGCGCGAGGTGTCCCTCTCGTACCAGCTGCCCGCGAGCATCGCCACCCGGTTGTTCGGAGACAACGTACAGGACGTGCGTCTGTCGCTGGCGGGGCGCAATCTGCTGACTTTCTCCCCGTATCAGGGGCTCGATCCGGAAGTCTCGAACTTCGGCAACCAGGCCATCGCCCGGAACATCGACGTGGCCCCGTTCCCGCCGAGCCGCAGCTTCTTCTTCACCGTTGACCTGGGGTTCTGACCATGACCATCAACTCCATGTCCCGGTCCCTCGCGACCGTCGTCGTGCTCGGGGCCCTCGTCGCGACGGGATGCGACTTCAACATCACCAATCCCAACACGCCCACGCAGATCGGACCCAACCCCTCCGCCGAGCAGGTGGCGGCGGCGGTGACCGGAGTGCTCATCGCGACGCGAGGGGGCGTCGGGGGCACGATTTTGCGCGAGGGCATTATGGGTCGGGAAGGCTACCGGATCGACGCGTCCGAGCCCCGCTACGTCTCTGAGCTGCTGCACGGTCCGCTTGACCCCGGCGGGTTCGGCGGCGGGCAATGGAGTGGGCAATACACCGCGCTCCGCAGCGCCTACAATCTCCTGAACGTGCTGGGTACGGCGCAGCAGCTCACCGCCGCCGAGCAAGACGGCGCGCGGGGGGTGGTGCAGACGATGCAGGCGTTCGCCTACACCGAGATCCTCGAGGCGCACACGGAGGACTCGATCCCGATCGACGTGAACCGCCCGATCACGGATCCTCCGGCGCCGTTCGTCACGAATGCCGCCGCCTGGAATCATGTCGTGTCACTGCTGGATTCGGCGCGGACCGCTCTCGCCGCCGCGGGCGGCTCGTTCGCGTTCGCGCTACCGGCCGGATTTGCCGGATTCAACACCCCCGCCACATTCCTGGAATTCAATCGGGCGCTGATGGCGCGGGTTCAGGCGTACCGCGGCAGTCTGGGCTGCACCGCGTGTTACGACTCGGCGCTCACGGCGCTCGCCGCATCGTTCGTGGACTCGACCCGGTCCATGGATCTGGGCGTGTATTTCGATTTCTCCACCGCGTCCGGCGATGCCGTGAACGGGCTCTCCCAGGATCCCGCATCGGCGATCCAGCTCGTGCATCCGTCGATACGGGACAGCGTGGAGTTGAAGCCCGATTCCACGCGCGATAGTCGCTACCTCGCCAAGGTCACTGACCGCGGAAGTGCCCTCGGCGATAGCACGCACTCTTCGGACCTGTCCTGGATTCGGTACCCGACGCCATCCTCGCCGATTCCGATCATCCGGAACGAGGAGCTGCTGCTCCTCCGGGCCGAAGCGAATAACGGCGCGACGGCGCGCAACGCGGTGGCGGCGGCGGCGGATCTGAATACCGTGCGTGTCAAATCTGGGGGGCTCGCGGCGCTCGTAGGCGTCCCTGCACTGGCGGCGGACAGCGTCGTTGGGCTGCTGCTGCGCGAGCGGAAGTACTCGCTGCTTTACGAAGGACACCGGTGGGTGGACATGCGACGCTTCGGCCGGCTGGCGGACGTCATCATCGATGCCGGTTCGGGGGATCAGGTGTTTTCAACGCTGCCCATCCCGCTCGCGGAGACGCTCGCCCGGCAGTAGCGCGGGAGCCTCAGCGCCGCTCGAGCAGGTCGTCCCGGACCGCGAACCCGTTCCGCTGGTACAGGGAACGGCTTCGCGGCGTGGGCCAGAGGATCACGGCATCCACCGATTCCCGGTGGCATTCCGCGAGGAGGGCATCGAGTAACCGGCTGCCGATGCCCTGCCCCCGGTGAGACGCGCGTAGATAGAGGTTCGTGATGTAACCGTGGAGCTCGGCCTCCGCGACCGG
>DATLWH010000241.1:0-10900 GCA_035576505.1 Thermoanaerobaculia bacterium
GCCGTTCGTTCCGCCCGCCTCGGCGAACAACGACGCGCCGCAGGTGGGGAAGCACTTCGAGGCCTACTACGACCTCCTGCAGAACCCGCTGGCGAAGGAGACGCGCCTCGTGCCGCTCGCCGGCGCCGTTGGTGGCGCGCAATACGCGACGGTCGATTGGTCGGCCGTCCATCCGCAGTCGGTGGTCTATTCGCCGCTGCTCAACACGCTGCGGCTGGACATCGGACGTGCGGCGTATGACCGCGTGCTCTGCCCGCCGGGCTACATCGAGCCGTAACCCCTCAACGGTTCGCCGCATGTGCGGCGAACCGTTTTTTCATCGAGAACGATATGGACATCTTCAGAAGCGCAGGTCTCGCGGTTTGCCTGATCGCGTGTGCGCCGCAGGAGCAGCCCTCGCCGCGGCAGGATCGCATCGTCGCCGCCTCGCTGTTCACAAGGCGCTGCGCGACGTCGCGGCTTGCGAAGTGGAATATCCGCGGCGCTGCCGCCGGCGCAGACTGCAGCATCCTCCTCGTCGACACCTCGATGGTGCTCGACGATTCGCTCACGGAGGCGATTCACTACGGCACCGGCGCGTATGCTGTAGTGGACGGCGGCGTGCGGCACTTCACCCGCGAGCGCGCCTTCCGCGGCGTGGCCTATCGCGATCGCACCGGTCACGTCAGGACGTACGGGAATCTCATGCAGGGTGAGGCGGAGGATCTGCAGCCGTGCCGCTGAGACTGGCGATCGTCTTCGCCCTCGCGCTCGTCGTTCCGGCCGCGGTTGCGGCGCCGCATCGACTGGCATTGCTCATCGGCATCAACGACTACACGGCGTCGCGGCTGACGAAGATCCGCGCGGCCGCGCCCGATCGCGACTGGCCGAACCTGGCCGGCGCGGTGAACGACACTGCTGCGATGCGCGAGCTCCTCGTGCTGCTGCACGGCTTCGACGCGCGCGATATCGTCACGCTCAACGATCAATCGGCGACACGGAGCGCGATGCTCGCGGCGGTGAACCGGCTGGCCGCGACGGCGACGAAGGACGATGTCATCTTCTTCTATTTTGCCGGGCACGGCTCACAGGTTCGGAACTCGCGATCCGACGAGCCGGACAAACTCGACGAGTCGATCGTCCCGGCTGACTCGGCTCGCGGCGCTGACGACGTCCGCGACAAGGAGCTCCGGCGAGTCTTCAACGCCATCCTCGACCGCGGCGCACGGCTCACCGTGATGATCGACGCTTGCCACAGCGGCTCCGCCGCGCGCGGGCTCCTCACGCTTGCGCGGCCGCGCGGCATCCGCCCCGATCTGCGCGACGTCGCCGACGGCGGTGACTATGGCCCGCGTCCGGAGAACCGTGGTGCGCTCGTCATCAGCGCATCGCATGACGACGAAGAGGCGAGGGAGGTCCGCCACGGCCGGCAGACGATGCATGGCGCATTCACCTGGGCATGGATGCGGGCGATGCGCGACGCCGCGCCGGAAGAACCGGCGATCGAGACGTTCACGCGGGCGCAGGCGCGGCTGCGGGCGGAGATGCCGTTCCAGAATCCGGTCCTGGCCGGCAATGCCACGCAGCGACGTATGCCCTTCCTCGGCGTCGGCGACACGGCTCGCGCTGCCCGTACGACCTTTGCCATCGAGCGCGTTCGGGACAGCACGGCCGTGATCTCAGGCGGATGGGCGCACGGCATCACCATCGGAAGCGAGCTGCGAGTGGCCGGCGACCATTCGCAACCACCGCTCACGGTCACCGCGCTCCTCGGCCTCGGACGCTGCGAAGCGCACGTTCCCGCCGCGGCGCATGTCCGCAGTGGAGATCTGCTCGAGCTTACCGGCTGGGCCGCGCCGCCACCGCATCCTCTGCGAGTGGCAATCCCGCGCAGTGACAGCGACATCGCCGCCTTCGCCCGCCGCGCCGCGAAGATTGCGGCCGAACACGGCCTGAAATGGATCAACGATCCAACCGTGCAAACGCCGGAGCATCTGTTACGCAGCGCGTGCTCGCGCCGGGAGCTTCTCGAAGCAGGCGGGCACGCCAGCTCGTTCGCCTCTGACGACGAGGCGTTGCACGCGCTGGCCCGGCTTCGCCCTGGAACTTCGCTGTTCGTCCAGCTGCCCGCGGCCGAAATGCTTGCCGCACAGATCGCCGGCCCCGCCGTCATCGAGGTCGTCGACAGCGCCGAAGATGCCGACTATGTCCTGGCAGGCCGTTTCGTTCGGCATCACGTAGAATACGCTTGGGTGCGCCCGAACGCAGCGCGCAGCGACCGGCGTGCGTCCGGTCTGCCGCTGCGAACCACGTGGATCAGCGATGCGGGCGGCGATCTGGCTTCCGTACTCCGCAACCGGGCGCTGCGGCTGCACAAGATCCAAGCCTGGAGTCTGCTCGAGTCGCCGCCCGAGGCGCGCTGGCCGTACCGCCTCGTGTTGCGTGGCGAACGCGATCAGCAACTCGTCGCCGATGGCGGCAGCGTGAAAGGCCATGATGCGTACACGCTCGAGCTCCGCGCCGCGTCGCCGGTTGGCGCGAGGACTGGCCGCCGCCATGTCTACATCTTCACGATCGACAGCTACGGCCAGAGCACGCTTCTCTTTCCGGTGAGCGGCTCGGTCGAGAATCATTTCCCGCTAGCCGACCGTGCCGCTCCGACGGTGATTCCGCTCGGTGCGAAGTTCGAGATTGCGCCTCCCTACGGCGTCGACACGTACATCCTTCTCGCGACGGACGAGCCGTTCGCGGATCCGTGGATCCTGCAGTGGGACGGCGTCCGCGGTCCGATGCCGGCAATGACCAAGGCACTCGAACGTCTCATGGTGCTCACCAGCTCGAGCAACCGCGGCGCGCCCGTCCTCACGCCCGCGACGTGGTCGATCGAACGGATCGTGATCGAGTCGGTCCGCCCGCGCCACAAACGTGCCGCATCAGTGTCTTTGTCTCATGCGATCTCCGCGCGATAGCGGCCGGCTGCCGGGCACGTGCAGCCAGCCGCTCGCCGCGGCGGAGGTCGCACTCGTGCGTTCCGCGGAGGATGATTGGGCTTCTACCTGCACAAGAGCGTCGCAGTCGGACCGTTCCGCTTCAGCCTCTCCGGCTCCGGCGTCGGGATGTCGGTTGGCGTTCGCGGACTTCGCGTAGGCGCCGGGCCGCGCGGAAATTACGTCCGCATGGGCCGCGGCGGCGTCTACTACCAGCAAACATTCCATTCGCCGGCTGCTCGGCCCTCTGCGCCACGCACGCTGCCATCGCCACAGGTTCCGGCTGGAACGCATGCGCCGCTCCAGGAAATCGCGTCGGCGAACGCCGCGCAGATCGCCGACTGCTCTTCCGAACAGTTGCTCACCGAGCTTCGCGAGAAGCGTGGAGCAACGTCGCTCACGCCCTTCGCCATCGTCGGATCGATTCTTCTTCTTCTGCGCGCTCTTTTTCTGCTCGCTGCGGCGGCGTTCCCGGTGTGGGCGCTGCTGCTGCTTGTCATCGCGGCAGCCGTGGCGATCGTCGCGGCGCGCCGTCGCGACGTGCTGCGCAAGACCACGGTGATCCTCTACGACTTCACGTCTGAGGTCGAGGAGTCGTTTCGAACGTTCACGCAATGGGCCGACGCGCTCGCGTCGTGCTGTCGCCTGTGGCACGTTGCGGCCGAGGGACGCGTTTACGACCGGAAGTATCACGCCGGCGCGACGTCGCTCCTGCAACGCAACGCGGCGGCGGTGCGCAGCACCCCGCCGCCGTTCGTGCGGACCAACGTGCCGGTCCTGAGCGTCGCTGCCGGCCGGCGGACGCTGTACTTCCTGCCGGATCATCTGCTCGTCTACGACGGGCCGACGATCGGTGCCGTCAGCTACGGCAGCGTGGAACTGGAGGTCGCGCGGCAGCGCTTCATCGAAGACGGCGGCGTGCCTGGAGACGCCACCGTCGTCGACTACACGTGGCGATACGTGAACAAGAGCGGCGGTCCGGACCGCCGCTTCAACAACAACCCGCGCATCCCGATTTGCCTGTACGACGAGCTGCACTTCCGCACGACATCGGGCCTCAATGAAGTCTTCCAGCTCTCCCGCACGGGCGTCGGCGAAGGGTTTGCGGCCGCCGTGCGTCACCTCGGGACGATCGCAACGTGAGGTAGACCAGATCGAACGGGCGTGCGTGAGGTCGACACGGCTGCACGCCGTAGCATTCTGCTTCTCACTTGCGAACCGCATCGCATCACGAGCGCGGATTCCCATTCACAGGGCCACATGGAGATGACCTTCCGCAAGCAAGCGGACGGGGGCCTGCATCGGCCCCCGCCGGTGTTCCCGTGTTAGCTCAGCCCTGCGCAGCGGTGGCAGAGCGGGCGTCCGCCTGTCCCTGCAGCGAGGTACTTCTTCTCGATGTTGTTACCCTCGGTGCAAGCGTCGTTGTTGTGGTGAACCGTTTCGCCGGGGCGGGTCGAGTGAAACGCTGCTACCTTCGCCATTGTCTTCTCCATTCGTCTGAGCCATGAATGGCCCGCTGGAAACGAGCCGATTGGTGGTTAGTGTCCAACTTGCTCCGGATTGCAACTCACGTCCAGATGAGTACCGTGCAAGTCGGGGTTGAGAAGCGCTCCTTCGTATTCGCCGAATGAAGACACCGAGGCGTTACTTTTGTGGGGTGACGCCACAACTCCTGCCGCCTGGTGTCATCCTCACAACGTGACGAGATGGAAACCGCTGGCTCTCGGAGGCCTGCTCCTTGGCATCGCCACGGCGACGTTCGTGCCCTTCGCCTTGCGCAGCGCGCGCTCGGTGCGTACGGTGGCCGAGTCGCCGCGCAGCGCCAGCAGGCGATTCGATCGGAGGCAGTCCGCAGCGCTGTTCGTCGGCGTACGCCATTTCACGAGCGACTCGATCGAGGAGGTGCCGTTCGCCGTCGACGATGCAATCGACCTCGCGTATGTTTTCGCGCTCGAACGGCGGGTCAGTCTCGTGCCCCCGCGCCGTGTCGTGCTCGCGCTCTCCGGCCGGCCTGTGAAAAAGGAGTCGCGCGATCGTCTGCGCGCCTTGCAGGACGCCGGCGCCGACGTGCGTCTCCGCGCCGGCGCCGGTGACATTCGGGCCGCTCTCCGCGAGCAGGCGGCGCTCGCCGGCCGCGACGGAATGCTCATCGTCTCCATGGCCTCGCACGGTTTCCTTCACGACGGCAGCGGTTATATCCTCGGGACGTCGTCGGTCATCCGCAATCCGGCCACGATGCTCTCCACCGCGGACATGCTCGAGGTGATTGCGTCGTCGGCCGCGCAACGCTCGCTCGTCTTTGTCGACGCCTGCCGCGAGCGGATGGTGAGCGGCACGCGCGCGGTGCTGGCAAATACGATGAGCGCCGCACCGCTCGTGCGGCGCCTGGGCCACACGCGCGGGCAGGTTGTCTTCTATGCCGCCGCGGCCGGGCAGTGGTCATACGACGATGCCGAAGCGCACAACGGCGTGTTCACGAAGGCCGTGATCGACGGCATCAATTGCGGCGCAGCGAAGGTGCGCGGTGTCGTGACGGCGGAGACGCTTGCGAGTTACGTCGAGCGAAATGTGCACACCTGGATTCGCGACAATCGCGATCCGAACATCGGTTCCGCCACGCAAGTCACTATCGATGGTGAAGCGCGGAACATGCCGCTGGCGCAGTGCTGGCCTCCTTTTCTTCCTAATGGCGGTCCCGCGCGTGTCGTCGCCAGCGGGACGATGGTTCACGCCTTTTCGGACAAGAACGAACCACTCTGGCAGCGAGACGCCGGCGGTGTGGTGACGCATGCTGAAGCCGTGGATCTCGACGCCGACGGCAGGCGCGAGGTCGTCTTTGCCACGCGCGACGCGGTCACGGCGTTCGATGCCAGCGGCAACCCCCTCTGGTCCGCGCGGGAGGCGATGAAGGTGACGGCGTTCATCACCGGCGATCTGTTCCGGCAGCACACGAACGAAGTCGTCGCGCTCCGGAACGACGAGCATTCGCCGGCGTCGCGCCTCGTGGTCTACGGCCCCGATGGAGCTCGCCTTGGCGCGTTCGACTCCGACGGGCACCTCGACCGCGTCACGATCGGGCGCCCGACGAATCGGCATGCGCCGAGGATCATAGCCACATCCGGCAACATCCTGCTCGTCTTCGACCCGAAGAAACTCGCCTCTGGAAAGCCCCTCTGGGCCGGCCGCGTCTCGCCGCGCGCCGCCGGCGCGATCGCTTCGCTCGAGATCGTCGATTGCGACGGCGGCGGAAAAAGCGACATCGCCCTGACCACTGCCAGCGGAGCGAAAGTCTGCGTCGACTTCACCGGCCATGCCATCCGCTCGCATTCGGCTGCTCACTTCGAGCGACTCGCGCCGAAGCGATCACGCTTGCGGGGTTAGTCCAACCGTTACTCGGTCATTGAACGCACGCCGCGTGCAACGGGAAGAAGGGGGCGGCCCGTCATCCTCCTCGGAATCGTCAGCGTCGCCGCTCTTCTCCTGGTCGCCAACGGAACGCCCGCGGCGGCGGTGAAGGACGTCCTTGCGATCATCTTCCCCGCGTTCGTCGCCCTGGCCGCACACCCGGCTCCCAAGAAATGAAGAAAGCCGCCAAATGTCGGCGAGTGAGTCACTTAGTTTGGCGGGGCCGACGGGACTCGTATTCGTACAACCTTCGACGTTTGTCCGCACCGATCGGCCTGCCGCAGACTTCACGCCGAATAACTATCGCGTCTGGCAAACGCCGAAATCTGGAAACTGTAACGCGCTCCGCTCAGTAGTTTAGCTTGGAGCGAAAAACGAAGGCGCGGCCCCGTAGTCGCTCTAGTAGTCGCTCTAGTGATCCATGCGCTCACGCCTCATGATCTACGGCCCCGATGTCGCTTCCCTTGCAACGTTCGACTCTCCCCGCCGCATCGGCCGAGTGGCGATCTGGCGTCCGACAATGCACCAGCGCCGAGGATCGTCGGCACATCGGACAACATCGTGCTCGTTTGCAACGCGAAGAAGCTCGCCGCCGGAAAGCCTCTCTGGCCGATCGCGTCTCGGGTACTGTCGCTTCGCTCGACATCGGCGACGCCGACGGTGACGGCCAACGCGACATCGCGCTGACGACCACCGGCGGCGCGAAGGTCTTCCTCGATTCCAGCGGCCACCCATCGATTCTCATTCGAACGCGTGGTTCGATCGGTTGCGGACCGGATCTCGGCGTTAGCGAGGGCTCGATTCGCTCAGCCGCACGGCGTCTTTGCTGACCGAGACGCGCCACGCGCTACCTGATCGTCGATCACATCAGTGCGGTCTCTGGTTCTTGATGAAGTTGTCGTAGTCGGCGTGCCATTCGCGCGGCAGGCGGTCTCTGACGTTCTTCGGCTTGAAGTGGAAGTCGGCGCCGTAGAGCTCCTGCATGGCGTTGTCGCCGGTGAGGATGCCGTCGGCGATGAGCGTTGTGTTGCCGCTGTCAAACGCCTCGCCTTTGACACCGAGGTACACGTTGTAAACATGGCCGTCGTACTTCTTGCGCTCGATCTTCACGATCTTCGACGCCGCGAAGCGGCGCGGCTTGCCGTCGTCGAGCGCGAGGTCGCTGGTGAAGACGACGTCGCCTTCCTTCAGCTCCTTTGCCAGCACCACCTTGCGCTTGCTCCCGTCGCGAACCACCACCGCATGCCCCTCGGTGATCGAGAGCGTGTGGCCGCGGGCGTCGGTGATGATGACCATGGGCCGTGCCTCGAGGCCTTCCATCGTCTGGCGCACGGTCAGCTTGCGGCCGGAGGCGTCCGCGATCACGATGTCGCCCGCCTTCACCTCTTCGATGGCCTTGACCGAGCCGTCGGCCATCAGCACCCGCGAGCCGGCGGCGAAACAGCCGAAGGTGAACACGAGCGTCGGGATGCGCGTTGTATTTGGGAGGGAGACTCCGGGAATCGTCGTGACGAAGAATTGCTGCGGCAACAGATTTCCAACCACCGGCACACTGACGTCCAACTCCATGCCGTAGTCCTGTCCAGGCTGCCAGCAGGGATTGTTGCCGAGGACGCCGAAGGAGGCGGTATCGATCGTTACCACGCCGTCGACATGCGAGAACAGCCATGTCAACTTCGCTCCCGAGGGGACGAACGCGGGCGCGAAGTTTGTTTTACCGAGACTCAACGTGCAGGCGCCGCCGCCACCCTGGCCCCATACGATCAGCGTGCCGGAGATCGCGCGGGTTGTGTCGACGTTCGCGTCGAACGCGATGTCGCCGCTGACCGGCAGTTGCACGATGGGGTTCGGTGTCGGGGACTGGTAGGGGCCGTAGTCGCAGTCCGGATCGGACGTCGTATTGCGGCTCAGGCAGACCTTGATCTTCGTTTTTGGGGGGACGGTCACCTTCACGATCTTCGGCGCCGTCACGTTCGGCGGCGCCAGCGGGGCGGCGCTGTCTTCCGTCAACTGGTAAGTGACGGTCACCGGGTCGGAGGTGGTGTTCGCCTGATACGTCACCTGCAGAATCCCGCCGAGGTGGCTGATCGTCGCCGGCGGCGCGCTCGTCTGCGTCACCGTCAAGTTTTCGCCGCCGCCGAACTGCGTATTGGACGCGCCCGGACCGAACGGCGTGTTGGTCGAGGCGTCGAACAGCTGGATAACCGCCAGCGTCGAGAGCGTGCCGCCGGGAATCGTCGACAGGCCGGTGGTGCTGTAGTTCGGCGTCGTCGAGACCTGACCGAGGTCCGTGATCGCGTTTACCGGCATGCGTTGATCGGTGGCCGGAGGGTCGACCAGCGCGGCCGGTGCGGTCTGTTTGTGGAGGAAGCGCTGCCGCGCGATGGTGGCGAAGAGCTGCGGCGCGTTCTGCGGCGTCTTGCCCGCCTTTTTCAGATTGCGCAGCGTGAACCGGAGCTGCAGGTCATCGGCGAGATTGTTGATCAGGGCCTGCTTCGGCCGGCTGATCGAGCGGAGGTACGCGATCTCCTCGCGTGCCTCGTCCAGGTTCGCGACGTCGACCGACTGATAGTGCGTCAGCACTTCCTGCCGTTCGAGCGCGAATGCGGCCTTCGGCGCGTTCCCCGCGGCGGCGGCCTGAGAGAGCAGCACGAGAAGCGCGAAGTAGAGGGTTACAGCCATCTTGTATTTCATGACACGTCCTTTTGTCGATGGTTGGAGTTGCTTCAGCCCTGAGGACGGCAGGGGAATCGCGCTTTTCCACCAGACGGAGGAAGAAGGTTGGAAAAGCGTTCGTGCTTCGCCGTCTTCGTCTGGTGAAGGAGGACCACTCAATGAAAACTATCTCCGAGCTCCCCGCGATCGTTCGGGACGCCTATCAGCGCGACACTCTTGGTGTTGCTTTCCTGTCAGATCTCTTCACGGACGGCGTACCCGTCAAAGGCGACGACACGCTGTTAATCGTGGTGCTCGATCCCCCGACGCATGCCACGGCTGTCCGCGCGCGCTTCACGCGCGATGCATCAGGGAGGGGCGGCGGCGGCAACGGCAATGGGCATCCGTTCAAGCCGGTCGCGCAGTTCGAGGGCGGCGAGCACACCGCCATCGGCAACAGCGTGACCCTCTCCTTTCCCGGGACCGGCGCGTTGCCCGCGGCCACCGCGCCGCTCACGCTAGCCAACAATCTGCAACTGACATACGGTCAGATCGTCGCGCTGGCCGGCGACTTCTACGGCGTTCCGGCCAATCCGATCTCCAGCGGGACCACGTTCGCGCAGCAGCAGCAATTCTTCCTCGCCGCGTTCAACACCCTGAACAACGATCCGACCACGCAGGCCGCGCAGATCCTCGGCGTCATGCAGACGGAGATCAATGCGGTGCGGCAGGCCATGCTCAATGGAGAGCAGTCGTCGTCGGCGTACGAGGTGCTCGGCGACACGCTGTCGGCTCAGTGGAACAAGATCACCGGCGGCGGATCGTTCGTCACACCCTGGTATCCGCTGGGACGATACCTGCAACTGGCGGCCGTCAACTTCGACCACTTCTCGCAGGACGCGGTGACGTCCTATACGGCCGGACATGCGGCGGCGCTGGCCCAGGCGGTGGTGGCGTCGCAGCAGAGCGGGGCGGCGCAGATCGCGGCACTGCAGATGGCGTACGCCATGAACGCCTTCGCCGACCACTTCCTCTCCGACCTCTTTTCATCGGGGCACATGCGCACGCCGCGCCGGCAGCTCTATGACAGCGTGACCCCGTCCGATCTCGGCTCGCTGCTCTCGCGTGAGATGCACGACGAAGACTCGCTGTTCGGTCTCATTGTCACCAGTGTCAACGGGGGGGTGACATGGAGGGCGTATGGCGACAAACGGTATGCCGACACGGTGGACCAGGGAAATGCCGGCCTGGTCGATGACGCCGTGCAGACGTCAGCGTCCGAGGTTTTTCAGGCGTTTTCGAGCGGCCAGGCCATCCCGCCGCCGAACTTCGCCGCGCTGCAGATGATGGCCAACCTCGCGGGCGTCCAACAGTACGGAGCGTCGCTCACCACGAACACGTCGCCGATGTTTGCCCCCTCGGGGACTACTGTGGCGGTGCGGAACACGCTCAACAACCTCAATGACTACAGTTGGACCACGTTCTGGATCGGATCCAAGACATACCTGGCGCTGCGGACCAGCTACGATCCGGCGCTGCCGACGGGAGACATGCCCGTGCCGGTCAGCGGTCCGACGATCTCGTCCTGGCAGCAGCAGACGGCGTCGCCGCCCAACTGGGTGGGCAGCAACGCCGTACGTTACGCGGTGAGCTTCACCAACTTCGGCTTCTGGGAATCGGATCCGGGTCCGTGGAGCCCCTGGGTCACCATCCAGAACGAAGCCTTCCCCAGCCTCGCCGGCGTCCCAACCGACCCCACCGGCATCGCCGCCGGCCGCAACGTGTGGCGGCAGTTCACCAACAGTAATCCGACCTTCGTCGGCGCCATCAACGACAACACCACGACCACGTTCACCGACATCAAGAACTAAGAA
>DATLWH010000242.1:0-11174 GCA_035576505.1 Thermoanaerobaculia bacterium
ACCAGAGCCGCGTGTAGCCGAGCCGGTCAAGCGCGCGCGCAAGCCCGGCCGCGTCGCGGAGCGCGGCGACGCTCGTGCCTCCCTGGACGAGGGGAACGAGGTCGAGCGCCGAGAGGGAGAGAGCCATGCCTTGCGACATCCTACGAGAGGTTGTCTCCTTTTGTGATGATTGCGGGTGACATCAACTGTTCTATCCTCAGAAGTTGTGAATGAATCTCACCAAACAGGGCGATTTGTCATCCTGAGACTGCCCCTTCGGCTTCGCTCAGGGCAGGCTACGCCGCTGAGCGAGCGTAGCGAGTGAAAGGCGGCGGAGGACGGCGAAGGATCTCCAGATGCGAGAGGCTGGGGCAGAAGCGCAGCAAGGGTTTGTCATTCGTCCAAATCAGCTCGATCTTCGTTCGCGAGCCCATCCCTTGGACGGTAGACCTTCATTACAGCAATTACAGTTTCGCTTCTGCCCCATGCCGCGCATCTTGAGATCCTTCGCCGTCCTCCGCCGCTCTTCGCTCCGCTCCGCTCGCTCAGCGGCTGCGGCAGGCTCAGGATGAACAAATTGCCCCTTTGGGAGCGATTTCCTCTCAGGATGCAGAAACGCGGGCCGACGAACGGCTGACCTACCCCTGCTTTGGCGGCCAGGCGTGCATCTTGTGCGCGCGGATCCAGATCTCGTCGACCGCGCTGCCGCGCAGCATCTTCGTGATCCAGACGATCTGGCCGGCGTGATTGGCCAGATGCGTACTGATGTTGATCAGATCGTCGATGACGAGATTGCTCATCCTGGGCTCGGGCGACGGCGCGGCCAGCTTGTCGATGTCGAACGTATCGAACGTCTTCTCCGCCTTCGCCACCATGTCGTTGAAGATGGCCAGCATCTCCTTCTTCAGAATCGGGCGCCGCTCCTTGAACTCGGCATCGCGGTCGCGGTTGTACTCGATGCCGCCGAGGTTGCGGTTGAGGTAGTGGTTCAGCGAGCCGGTGACGTGCAGCACGATGTTGCCGACCGAGTTCGACTGCTCGTTCGGGCGCCACCAGACCTGCTCCTCGTCGAGCAGATCGAGGCAGTCGCGAATCTGCTCCGGCAGCGCCAGCGTGATCCGCGCGCGCAACGACGCCAGTGCCGATTGGATGATCTCCGTTCTCTTCATCGAATCCCTCCCCCAAGTAGAGCAGGCGTCCCCCGCCTGCTACCGGCGGGCGTCCTCGCCCGGCGGTGGTTTCGGTCAACATACCCCGGGTCGTGCGCAAGCAACCCGCCGGGCGTCGGTAGCAGGCAGGATGCCTGCTCTGCGACACCGGGTGTGCAAACCGAAGCAGGCCCTGCTACCTATTCCACGGTCGCGCTGAGACGGCGCGTCATCGGAACGTCACTCACGGGAGCACCTGGATCTCGGGATAGCGGGGCGATGACAGGTTGAGCCGCGAAACGGCCGGCCCCTTGAGGTACGCGTCGAAAAAGCTGTCGATGCAGTAGGTCGTGATGGCCAGCTGGCGACGTCCGTCGATCCCGACAATGCCCAGCATGCGCAGGACCCGCAACACGATGTGACTCTTGAGCAGCGCTCCATCGTCGCTGAAGAAGAAATGGTTCGCCCCTCGTATGGTGATGCGTACTCTGCCGTCCGCAGGGAGCGAATCGTAGATTGATTGGATGTTGGCCTCGATCTGGCGGCTGACCGGATCGGACGAACGGCCATGATCGCTCAGCAGGAACAGGAACGGCCGGCGGATGCCGGAGTGAACGACGCTGCCGAAAGGCTGGCCGTCCACATCGATCCCTGCCTTGCACCTGGCGTCGTCGTGGCAGAACTGTGCGGCGGTTGCCCCGCCGAAGGAGTGACCGAATACTCCGACGCGCGTCATGTCCAGCCGTCCCGCGAACCTGCCGGATGGATCCGAGGAGTTCAAACGCTCCAGCCGGTCGAGTGAGAAGGCGATGTCGCCGGTCCAGGCGGCCAGCAGCTTACTCACGCAGCCGTCTTGCAGTGCTTGCGCTTTTTCCGCGCACAGCTCCGGGTTGTTCTTCGGCGTCCTTCGCATGACCCGGCCATCAGGAAAAACGACGACAAAGGTGCGATAGGGAGCGTCGAATCCCACGACCACGTACCCATGACTGGCCAGATCCTCGGCCAGTGTCGAGTAATTCACGACTTCTGACGACGCTCCCCCTCGCATGATCACCACGGGATACGATCGTTGTTGCGTCGCCACAACGGCGTTACGGATGCTGTGCCCGTGAACCTTCGAGGCATCGCGCGTCAGAAGGGACCAGACGCCGCCGGCGGGCCCGGCCGCCGCCCGCATCTGCGCGGGCACGTAGTCGTCCGCCGCCGCGGACTGCCCGGCCGCGGCCGGATACCAGATCCACACGAGCAGCTCGCGCCGCGTTCCCGGAACCGGCGCCAGCGTGTCCAACGCCGTATCGTCGGTCCAGTCGTTGATCGTGCGGCCAACCGCGAACGGCCCGGTGGGCGTGGGAAGCGTGATCTCGGACCTGCGCTCCAGCCAGAGGGATGCCAGCAAAAGCGCGCCCAGCGCGCCCCCGAGAGCCCCGGCAAGAGCGAGCAATGCCAGCGCCCTTCCGGTTCGTTTCGTCGAGCGTTCACTCATGAGCAAGGACTTTATGATGACAAGCGACATGCGTCAACCATGGAGGCTGGCTCCTCCGTGATCTCTGAGTCTCCGTGGTGAAATCGCGACTCCATTCATCCGCAGATGTCGCAGATGAACACAGATGAAGCGACCTGTGTGCAGATGAAGCGACCTGATCTGCGTTTTATCTGCGTCATCTGCGGATCAAGCCTCTGTGGGTGAGAACCCGTCGCGCCCGGATGTCGTTTTCCGACCCGAAGACTGAAAATCGTCTCTTCACATGGCCTCGGGACACGTGAAGGTCGGAGAATCAGTGATCGAAGAGGCTTTCCGACGGGTGAAAACGTGCGAATCGAACCTCGAGGAGGCTTTTGGACGGCTGACGACGTGAGAATCAAACCCCGAGGAGGCTTTCGGGCGCGTGGAAGCGTGCGAATCAAACCCCGAAGAGGCTTTTCGACGGATGGAGGAGGCATCTCGACCGATGAAGGTCTGCCGGACAGACCTTGAAGAGGCTTTTCCGGGTCGAAGGTCTGCGCCGCAGACCTTGAGCTGACGATTCGACGGCTCAAGGTCTAACGAACAGACCTTGAACTGACGTTTCGACTGTCGAAGCTCTGCGCCGCAGAGCTTGAGGAGGCTTTTTCCTGGTCGAAGGTCTGCGCCGCAGACCTTGAAGAGGCTTTTCGACGCGCGAAGGTCTGCCGAACAGATCTCGAGGAGGCTTTTGAATGCACCAGCGCGTCGGATCGCCTCTTCGGGAGGCTTTCGGACGGGTGGAAGACGGCGAATCGCCTCCTCGAGAGGCTTTCAGACGGGTGGAGGAGGGCGAATCGCCTCCTCGAGAGGCTTTCGGACGGGTGAAGGAGGGCGGATCCAATCTTCAGGAGGCTTTCGAACGCGCGAGCGCGGCGAATCGCCTCTTCGAGAGGCTTTCAACCTAACTCCGCGACCTCAATAAGCGCGAGATCGTTCGGTGCGGTGATCTGGCGGTAGAGAGCGTGCTCCTGGCTGATGTTCAGGCGCTCATGGCGACGCTCTTGCTCAGCCAACCACTCGAATCCCATAGCGCCGCGCGCCAGATCGCGTACTGCAAACAGTTTCTCTAGGGCAATTCCCAGTGCACGTGGCCGCGGCACCACTCTCCCAATCCTGGGGCAAGTCCGTCATGCCCAGGTGAACAACGTTAGGCGCGAATGTTCTTCCGTCCGCACGCTGCGCTCGTTGGCCGAAGCGTTCGTATCGGTCTGCGGGTTGCCCTACATCACCGCAAATAATTGGAGAAATTTTTTCGTGCCTTTTACCCGGAAACCGTGGAGGCAGTCCGTCCCATGATTCTAAAGGAGGGTTCGTCATGACCGCAGAAAACCCAAACACGGCATCTTCAGCTCACAGCGAAACGCTTACAAAGACGCTTTTGCAATCGAGCGCAGCCGGAGGAACCGCCGTGAAGCGCGCAGTTGTCAAAAACTGTCTAGTCGCTGCGTTCGTTGCCGAACTGCATCGAACGATCGACGAGACAGACACCATCGTATGGACAACTATCGACGATCGGGTGATTCTGAAGATCGGCGACGCCGTAACTGATTGCGTTCGCGCCAAGGGCTTCGGTTGCCCGTTATTGGCGCCGAGCTTTCAGGCTTTCAAGGACAACAATCTCGTCTCTCTCGTCTCTTCGCTGATCGACTCCATTGTGCAGGTGGTGACTCCGTGAAACACGCCGCCATTGCTTTCTCGCTCATTCTAGCTGCCCGGGCAGTATTCGCCACCGACACTCCCTGTGCAGGTGAGAATATTGAAGCGCGGTCGGCGACCGATATCACCGTCACGCTTTGCAATGCCACCTTGGGGATAGGCGACACCGTTACCATCAGTGCCGGCGGAGACGTCGAATTCGTCGTCACTGGAGTCGGACTGCCGGCCGGCCCTACGAAGGCTTTCAATCTGAAAGCCAAGGACGCAGGCGCCTTTCACGCGCTGGAATTCGAGAAGGTCGATGTGATGGAGAACAAGACTAAGCACACTGTCCGCGTTCTCTCACTGTTCAGCAACTACCACCGCTACAAATGGTCACTCGGCCCCGCAGCCAAGGGGAAGCCTAGCGGCAGCGGTGGCGGAACGACTGTGACACCCTCGGCGGTTCACGCTAACGCCGAAACCCAGGCCTCGGGTTCAGACAGCACAGGTGCGCTGAGTATGAAGTATTCGGCCGAGTACGCACACGGCGGCCTCTTCGGCAGAATGGGAAAGCCGGACACAACAGTTTCCTCACCGGCGGCGTCGCAAAGCCGCACTTCGATGCAGACGACAGCCACGCTCTCGATCGACACCACGGACCAAAAAGACGCCGCCTTCGTCGACAACAACCGCGGCACGCTCGGGTTCCGTTTCCTCGACCTAAAACTCGGTGACCTCTACAACCAAGGAGCGGCTGGCTTCGATGTCCGCGCGAGCAAGGCGTTCCATAACGACACGCAGGATATAGATGCCGCGGCTGTATTCGGCGGATGGGTTCCCCTGATCCCATCGTTCACGTTCCTCAGTGACACGAATTTCATCGCCAAACCGCTGTCGTTTGATGCATCCTACGCCTATCGGAACCGCCACAAGGATGGTCAGAACACACACGGTACAGTCTTCGAAGCTAACGCGCTTTACCACCTCTTCGCGTACAACCAGTACGAACTCGATCTTAGCGGCACATGGACGGTAAACAGCAAGGGACTGCGTGATGCTACAACACCGCGCACTCAGAAGCTCTACAAGGCCACAATTCTCTACCTCGCCGATCCGAGTAAGGGCTTCACCATTGTCACGAGTTTCGAGAACGGCTCCGCCGGTGTAATGCTCCGCTCTGTTCGGCAGTACTTCGTGGGCATTGCTCTGTCGAGATTCATTCCCGCAAGTGGTGGCTCATAGTTCCGCTAGGTTTATTGATCTAAAGAAAGAGACTGCGCGATGTCGCCGAAAGTGGCCAGACGGTCAAACCGAGAATGAATTGAGACCCGTCACGCGGCTTGTGGAACGTCCTCTGGAGATGTGGAGGTCAAGCATTGGCTTTCGAAGTGCGAGGAGTACGAGTGGCGTCGTCGACTTACGAGGCTTCAGTAGGCCATCGCGGGGTTGGCCGTGTCAAGAAGTTACGAAGATCCAAAGAAACATATTCCGCTACCGCCATGCGTGCAATCAAGCCCCTCGGCTTACGCCGAGACGGCGAACGAGCCCGCCCGCCTCCCCTCCGACCGAGCGTGTGATTACCCCTGAGAGAGGTTCTTCGAGGGCTTCTTCATCCCGGGACGCCATCTGACCATCAATCCTCTCGTGGAGCTCGCCCGGAAGAAAAAGATCGCGCTCACCTTCTCGAACCTGGGGAACCCCTCCATCACGGATTCCCGGCCTTCTAGACGAGATGCGCGGCGTCGAGTTTCTTGTCATTGATTAATGTGACCATCACCGAGGCCGATGCCGCGGATCTGAACGATCTCCGTGGGATCGCGGGCGTCTCGCCCGCCGGAGTTTCTGTCCCAGGTCTGGCGAGACCGGCGGGCGGGACTCCTCGGCTTCGCTCAGGGCAGGCGCCCGCTCGGTCCCAGGAAGGAGTGCCTCACTGGCGGCGTTGAAGTCCCACACCCTTTCTGACCCTGACAGACGCGCAAATCGATCGAATCGCGACGTATGGACGCCGCCGCGCCCCCCCTCACCGATCGATCTCCGCTTCTGTCTTCGTGTTGATCCTGCACATGTCCGGCTTGTACGGACTCTTGACAAAAACGGGCTGGAACGGTTGCGGGGCCGCGTGAAATCGAAGAACGGGCCGAGGTCGTGGGCGAGCTTGTCATTGTCCGTGAGCGGGTTCAGGTCGTAGAGGTCTTCGATGAACTTCAGAATCGACGCGTAATCGGCCGGCGCGTTGATGACATCTCCGTTGCGCCCGTACGGCGAGATGAGGAGAAACGCGATGCGTGCGCCTGGCGTCAGTTTGTGGCCGGGGGTGATGGGCGGGACGACGTGGTCATAGAAGCCGCCCCAGTCGTCCCGCACCACGAAGATCACGCTGTGTTGCCATAGCGCCTTCTTCCGGCCGATCCAGTTGATCACCGTCGGCACCCAGTTCATCGAATCGTCCGTGGAGGCGCCCGAGGGATGGTCGCTGAGCGGAATGCACGGCGGTTTCACCCACGTCACTTCGCGCAGGACGCCGTGGCGGTTGACGTCGTTCTCCAGGTTGTACAGCGAGCTGGGCCACGACGGCGTTTTCTGATACCACGCTTTGCTGTTGATGAAGCCGTTGAACACCGTGCTGAAGACGAATCGCCGATTCGTCGCATCCCACATTCTCGACGTGTAATGCGTCCAGCTGACCGGTTTGGCCTTCTCAGCCATCCGGTCGGCCAGCGTGGGGTTGTGGTAGCACTCGCCGCCGATGCCGCGCGTGATTTTCTCGATGTAGCCGTCGGCGCCGAGCGCGGGCACGGTGATGCTCGCCGTCGGAACGTCGAAACAACCGGGCTTCGACCATCCGTGACGCCTCCGGCGTCCTATCGCGGATCCGACCGGCGGCGGTTACATCTTCAGACACCGAACCGAGCTCCGCCGCTGTTTTTGTCTCATCAGGGCTAATGCGCAACCGCTCTTCGCCGCCCGCTTTGAGGTGAGGTGGACGTGGCCGCCGACACATTTCCTGCCAAGTCGAAGGCCTGCACCGTATAGATATAGGTAGTCGTCGGCGAAAGGCCCGTGTCCTGCAGCGGCGATTGAAACACGTCCCGGAGCGGAGACCCGTTCCGGGAGATGTGATATCCGGCCACGCCCACATCATCCGTCGACGGCGACCAGCTCAGCGTTGCTGAGGTTGCTGTTGGCCGCTGCACCATCACGTTGGAAGGGTTCGTGGGTGGCGACGCGTCGGACGCGATCAGGTTGTGATATCCCATCCCCACACTGGTATAGCTGGCCGCCGACACGTTGGAGATCCCGGCCGATTGCACGGCGCCAAACACCTGGGCAGGCGTATTTCCGCCGCCTTCGCCTTGCTGGGCCGTGCACGGCGGCGTTCCGCTGACATTGCATGACGAGTCGCCGCCGGTCCAGCCGATGTAGGCGGAGAAGTTCTGCGTGTTGAACGGGACCACGAACAACATGCGGCCATAGTTCGCCAGGTCGTGCACCGCTTGCAGAAAGGCCAGATCGAGCGGAGCCCAGAAGCTGTACGCCTCGCGCGCCTCCTGAATGTCGCCGTTGATCTGCAGCCATTCGCCGTCGCGAACTTTTCGGAGCCAGGTCTGGGAGATGGTCATGGGTACGCCCGCGGCATTGGCCGTGCTGAGCATGGTCATGGCGTTCTGCCAGAAGTTCGGCGCGGTGCAGGGCTTTGGACCAGGCGGTGACGAGCAATCCACGGTGTGCTCGGTGATGGGGAAGAGGTGGAGATCGAGGAAGTCGATGGGCTGGGAGATGCAGGGCTGGGTCTGTCCGCTGACGATTTGACCGCAGTGCTGACGGGTGAAGCTGTTCGCGAACAACTGGTACTGCTGCAGCCACGAGCCCAGTCCGGCTCCGATCTTCATTCCGGCGACGTTGGCCTGCCTCGCCGCCGCCAGGCTGGCATTCAGCATGGCCGTCGAGCCCGAGACCGTGCCGGCGGAGGACTGAGTCGATTGCGCCGATTCGGTGTCCGGTTCTTCCTGCAGAACGAAGTAATCGGGCTGCATCGTCTGTGCGACGATGCCTGCCGTCTGGGCCCGGGCAGTCTGATAGGCCTGAAAGGTGGTCAGGCTGGCGTAATAGTTCTGCAGCCCGCTGCCCCAGTTTGATTGAAGGCCGGTAGGGATCATGGACTGGCTCTCGACGATGACCTGAAGTCCCTGGGCACGGATGGCCGCGGCCACGTTCGCATAGAAGGTTGTGAACTGCGACTGGTAGCCGGGCTGGCCGATGGAGTTGAAGAAATCGGCGTCGAGCATCGGGAAGGACACTTCCACCGAGACCGCTTTCACGCCGATTGCCTTCAGAAGCAGAATCTCGTTCTGGATGAGCGTGAAGCTGGCGGGCTGCAGCAGGCCGGGGCCGTTATTGCAGTTGGCATCGGTCAATTGAGCCGCAAACGTAACCGGGTATTTCGAGCCGTTCCATGAGCCGGTGATCGTTCCCTGGAAATCGCCGACGTCGCCGTTGAGCTGGCCGTAGAGATCCTGATAGACGCTGGGGACCTGCGCGGAGCCGGGATGGGGAAAGGCCAGCTCGATCAGAATCAGCGCGCATACGCTGGCGATTCGAATGGCAGCCCCGTCGCGGACCCGGAGACGATGCCACGATTGTCCCAGTCGATTCATTTTTGGATCCGATGGATTCAACTGCCACGGAATGGACGGACATCCTGGCACCGCCGTTTACTAGGGCGCAATAATCCTTCGGTGCCACGCCTTGCCCAACAGCCCAATTGTCATCCTGAGCCTGCCGGAGCCGCTGAGCGAGCGCAGCGAGCGAAGTGCGGCGCAGGACGGCGAAGGATCTCAAGATGCGCAACATGGGGCAGAAGCGCAGATGTGGTTTGTCGTTGATCTCCTCACAAAAGGCCACAGTTTCGCTCCTGCCCCAGCCGCTGCCACTGAAGATCCTTCGCCGTCCTCCGCCGCTCTTCGCTCGCTACGCTCGCTCAGCGGCTGCGGCAGGCTCAGGATGACAGATTCGATGACAGATCATCGGCACTCACGCGCGACGTGAGAAATGCGCTTACGAGCGCGCAGATTTTCAGGTTCGTTCGTTGCATCACGTTGACGGATAATCCGTCGATGGCCCATTCGACAGAATGCTGGAGGGTAGCCCCTTGACCTCATCCGATCAGCCTGTGCTTCTGGAGCCCGCTGCCTCACCTCTGGAAGAGCACCGCTTTCCGACGCTGAACGATGCGCAGATCGAGCGGGTCGCGGCGCATGGACGCCATCGCGCCGTCGCGCGCGGCGAGGTGCTCGTCGAGGTGGGGGACAAGATCGTTCCGTTCTTCGTCGTCATCGACGGAGAGGTTCAGGTTCTGCGGCCATACGAGGGCGGCGAAATGCTCATCGTCGCGCACAGGCGCGGGCAGTTCTCGGGCGAAGGCAACATGATCACAGGCCGCCGGGCGCTCTCGCGCATCCGCGTCAGCGAGCCGGGCCAGGTGATCGAGCTCGATCGCGAGCAACTGCTGACCCTCGTGCAGACCGACGCGGAGCTGAGTGAGATCCTCATGCGGGCCTTCATCCTCCGGCGTGTGGCCTTGATCGAGCGCGGCCTCGGCGATGTGGTCGTGATCGGTTCGGCGCACTGTGCCGGCACTCTGCGCGTCAAGGAGTTTCTGACCCGCAACGGACACCCGTACGCCTACGTCGACCTCGATCGCGACGCCGAAGCAGAGGAGTTGCTCGACCGCTTTCATGTGAGCGCGGCCGATGTGCCGGTTTTGATCTGCCGCGGCGATGCGGTGCTGCGCAATCCTTCCAATCAGCGCATCGCCGAGTGCCTAGGCTTGAACCAGGATATCGATCCGGCGCGTCTGCACGACGTGGTCATCGTAGGCGCGGGGCCGGCCGGGCTTTCGGCGGCGGTTTACGGAGCCTCCGAAGGTCTCGACGTCCTCGTCTTCGAGTCGAACATGCCGGGCGGACAGGCCGGCTCGAGCTCCCGGATCGAGAACTATCTCGGCTTCCCCACCGGCATTTCCGGCCTGGAGCTCACGGGGCGTGCGTACGCGCAGGCCCAGAAGTTCGGCGCCCAGATCATGATCGCCAAAGGGGCCGCCCGGCTGACCTGCAATCGGCAGCCCTACGCCTTGCAGGTCGACGACGGGCAGCGCGTGCTGACGCGTGCCCTGATCATCGCCACCGGCGCGGAGTATCGACGGCCTCCGTTCGAGAACGCCACGCAGTTCGAAGGGGCGGGGCTCTACTACGCCGCCACGCCGATGGAGGCGCAGCTCTGCGCGGGCGAGGAGGTCATCGTCGTCGGCGGCGGCAATTCGGCCGGCCAGGCCGCGGTGTTTCTCTCGCAGAGAGTGAAGCACGTGCACATGCTCGTCCGCGCGGACGGCCTTGTGGAGAGCATGTCGCGTTACCTCATTCTCCGCATCGAAGAGAATCCCGCCATCACCCTTCATCCCCATACCGAGCTGGTGGCCCTGGAGGGAGACCGCCATCTCGAACGGGTCCATTGGCGTGACAAAGGAGACAGCGTCGTCGATATCCATGGCATCCGTCACGTGTTCATGATGACCGGGGCTGCCCCCAACACCGGCTGGCTCGAACGCTGCGTCGTGCTCGACGACAAAGGCTTCATCAAGACCGGCCCGGACCTCTCGCCGGAAGACCTGGCGGCGGCGGGCTGGCCGCTCACCCGGCCGCCGTTCCTCCTCGAAACGAGTCTTCCCGGCGTGTTCGCGGTGGGCGATGTGCGCGGCGGCAACATCAAGCGCGTCGCCTCCGCCGTCGGCGAAGGCTCGATCGCCATCGCCTTCGTCCATCAGGTGCTGCACCAGTGAAAGGACGTTGACGATGCCGGATCAGAGCTGCACGCACATCAGTGCCATCACCACCGTGAAACAGACGAAG
>DATLWH010000243.1:0-2085 GCA_035576505.1 Thermoanaerobaculia bacterium
TCTCCGACCCCCGACCCCCGACTCCCGACCCCCGATTCCCCCTCCCTCGCGCTCTGGAAAGCGATGGAAGGCTCCACCCCCATGGGTTACGTCGAGGGGACGTCGTTCCCCGGCACGTTCGAGCACATCGCCAGCGGCTACGCGGCCGGGTACTACGGATACATGTGGGCCAAGGTAATCGCGCTCGATCTGATCTCGGCGTTCGGCCCCGATGTCATGAACGAGGCCTCGGGCCGCCGCTTCCGCGAGCTGATTCTCTCGCGCGGCAGTGAAGAGCCGGCCCGCGATCTCGTGGAGCGTTTCCTCGGCCGTCCGGTTTCGAGCGAGGCCTTTTTCGCCGAGATTCGCGGCGAGTAGACTTATTCGCACAAAGAGTGTATGGTGTGAACTCTTGAGGAACCTTCCTCATCCTTCAGGCCGCCTGAGCTGAGTCAGCGCTTCTGAACCTCAATCTTCTTAGCAAACGGCTCTCTTGCGCTGCGCGAAGTGTGTGGCTGAGAGAACGAGAACGGGAGTCCCCCCAATGAAGGTCTATTTCGGAAATCTGCCCAAGGATATCGATGACGCGAAGCTCGGCGAGATCGTCAAGCCGTACGGCACCGCCACGACTGCGGAAGTCGTCAAGGATCGCGTCACCGGAACATCCAAGGGTTTTGCCTTCGTCGAATTCGCGAATGACGACGAAGCGCGCGCAACGATCACGGCGCTGGACGGCAAGGACATGAACGGTCAGGCCGTCGTCGTGAATGAAGCGAAATCGCGCAAGGACGCGCCGAAGGCCGTCGCCTCGGCGTAAAAACCAAAAGGAGCCTGTGCATATGACGAACGTGTTGAAACCGAAACGTGCCCCGAAAGTTACTGTCTCGGAGACCAACATCCGGAAGGCGGCCGCGCGCCTGATGCAGCGTCCGCTCGTTTCACCCGAGGTGCAGTACATTCAGCGCGTCCTCGGCGCTACGGCAACGCAGGACGCGGTTGATGAAAAAGTCATCGCCGTCCGCAAGCTGCCGTGGTCGAGCATCGTCATACCGGAGTAGAAACGGGCGGCTTGCCGCCCGTTTCATCCTGACGCTGCGCGCAGCGTGCCGGCGGGATCTCGAGACTGGAGCGCTCGGATTCGAGCGCCGCGAAATCTGAGATCCTACGTACCCCCTGTATTCGTCGACGCCGGCGTCACAGACGGCTGTGATCAACGCCGGCTATCTCATCGCGCTCACTTCCACCTCCGCGCTTCCCGTCGCCAGCGCATGGACGATGATTGCGTTTGCGTCGAGGACCAGCGAGCCCGGCTCGATGGCGTCGACGCGGCCGCGCATCATCACGCCAGGAGCGAGCGGCCTCGTCACGGCGCGCGCGATCTCTTCGCGGATCAGGTCGATCTGCGGGGCTACCGACCAGTGCGCGGTGCTGGTCAGAGTTGCGCGCAGTCTGTCGTGCGCCACGCGGTCGGCGATGCGCAGGAACGGATTCCTCCGGTGAGGATCGAGCGAGTAATCGAGCTTCCGGAGCGAGACCGTGCGCGTGTCAGGGTCGAAGAGCGGTGTTCCCTCGAGGTAGACCAGGCCGCTGTAGTGCCTCAGGAACGAGGCGCGATAGTTCACATTCAGCTCGATCGAGACGCGGCCATCGGCGGCCGGCCCCAGGCGGATGGAATTGACCGACACCCCTTCGTAGGTCTGCCTGGCGAAGTTCTCCTGCATCAGGCGGTTCGCTTCCTCGTAGGGCAGCTCCACGTCGAACGGAATGCGGATGCCTTCATTGGCGGCCTGAGACACGCGGAGCACCGGCAGCGGCCTGAGCGTTACCGCCGGCCGTTCGCCGACGATGACGTGCGTGCGTGCCCGCAGCGTCAGCGCGCTCGTGAGCGAGAGCCCTGAGCCGGCGATCGGGCCGAGCGCGACGTCCACGGGCTCCATCACCAGCCACGTCCTGGGGGCGATGGCAATCGGCGTCTGCAGGGCCGACCAGACCTGGGCGGCTGCCGGCCGGATGTTCGTCAGCCTGGGCGTGTTGGCGTCGATCGTCTTCACCGCCTGGCGTAATTGCTCGTTCACGATCGGGGCGATCTTCCAGTCAGTGATGTCG
>DATLWH010000244.1:0-3638 GCA_035576505.1 Thermoanaerobaculia bacterium
GCCAGTACGGCAACGTCGCCTACGCCCTGCGTGCGCTGCTGTCGGTGCAGCAGGATGCCTTCCTCGACGGAACGAGCCTCATTCCCCTCGATGCGCCGGCCGTGGAGCTCTTCAAGGAGTCGATCGATCTCATCACACTCGCCGCGCTCCAGCGCGCCGATCGCGCCACCCGCACGGCCAATCAGCACATCATCGGCGGCGCGGAGATGAAGAGCGCGTGGACTGCTGTCGTCGGAACGGTCAAACCAGCCACTCCGCAAGCCCACACCGCTGCGGCCAAACCGGCGGAGAAATTCGCGACCAGCAAAGCGATCGTCGCCGAGAAGCTGGCCTCGTTCGAGGTCTACAACGACCTCTCGAACGAGGTCTTTTCGCGCAATGTGCAGGTCTACATGGCCCGGCACATGTGGCCCACTGATGCCCAGGAGGGGAAAGTCTTCAAGGAGCGTTTCACCGAGATCATGGTGGCGTGGACGGCCGACGTCATGCTCGAGGCGGAGAAGCGCGCCAAAAAGCGCGGCCATCCGCTGATCCGCATCGACGACGTACACGACGCCGTGCAGATGTACGAGCCGCACGAGCTCAACGAATATGAGGACTGCATCTACTTCCCGCGCCTCCCGAAGAGCGAGCAGATCGTCATCGAAGCCTACGACCTCGACGCCTTCCGCGATCCGGGGCTGCACTGGAGATACCTCAACGAAGTCCTCAACGACCCGAAGTACAAAGGGACGATCGAGCTGGACCCGTTCGCGGCCGAGCTGCTCACCGAGGGCGGCGCGCAGATGGGAACCCTCATCCTCCGCGTGGCCGGCAAAATTGCAACGGCCGAGGGGAAGGACAGGCTCGATCGAACGCACCTGACGGGAGCAGTCAAGGCCATCCAGACGCTCCTCGACAAGAGCGCCGCGCTGCCGCCGGTGAAGAAGGTTGCCACAACCAGAATCGCCTCGGCACCGTCGACGACTTCCCCGAAAGCGGGAGGCAAGTTCTTCACCGACGTCACGGCCGGCAGCGGCATCCAGTTCGAGCACCGCATGTCCGACTGGCTAGCGCGTCTCATCCGCAGCTACACGGTCAAAGCGAGCGAGACCGTGCTGTCTGTTCCGCCGGCCTTCGGCGGCTCCGGGATTGCGGCCGAGGATATCAATGGAGACGGATTCATCGACGTCCTCGTGCTCAGCGGCTCGGGGAATGCGCTCTACCTCGGCGACGGCAAGGGGCACTTCACCGACGTCACGGAATCGTCCGGGCTGAACTGGAAGCGTCCCGACGGCCATCCCGGCGAGCCGCGCCAGCCGATCATCGCCGACTTCGACAACGACGGGCTGCCCGACATTTTCATCACATACGCCGACGACGACCATCGCATGTACAAGAACCTCGGCAACGCCAAGTTCGAGGACGTCACCGCCCGCACGAACCTCGGCGGCAAGGGTCTGGTCGGTGGTCCGGCCACGGCGCTCGACTTCGACAAGGATGGGCTGCTCGACCTCTACATCGGCTACTTCGGTGACTACATCCACGGCGTGCTTCCCACGTTCGCACGCCGCAACATGAACGGCTTGCCAAACAAGCTCTTTCGCAACAAAGGCAACTTCGTCTTCGAGGACGTGACGGCGGGCAGCGGCGTCGACAACACCGGCTGGGCTCAAGCCGTCAATCACGTCGACTTCGACGGCGACGGCTGGGAAGACATCATCTGCGGCAACGACTTCGGCTCCAACTCCTGGTACCGGAACCTTGGCAACGGCAAGTTCGAGGACGTCTCCGCGAAGATCGGCACCGACAAGCCGAGCTACACGATGAATATCGGCATCACCGATCTCAATCGCGACGGCATCCCCGACGTCTACATCTCGAACATCGTCACCATGGATAAGGACGAGAAATACGTCCTCCCCGACGCCAAGACGCGGCTCAAGTTCAATCCCCAGAAGATGGCCAACATGCGCGTGGTCGAGGCGAACGACCTCTGGACGTCGACGGCGAAAGACGGAAAGCTCGTCTCCTACGAGCAGTCGCAGGCTGTCGGCCGCGGCTACAAGTCGACCGGATGGTCGTGGGGCGCGAACTTCTTCGACTTCGACAACGACGGCGACGACGACCTCTATCTCGTCAACGGCATGAACGAATACGCGGTCTATTCGAGCGTCAACCCCTACTTCACCGACTCCTCCGGCCAGCAGCGGCAGACCATCGTTCCGGTCGCGGAGAAAGAGGCACCGGTCTTCTTCGTCAACCGCGGAGGGATGCTCAACGAGGAGACGGAAAAGAGCGGCGCCGATCCCCTAGGTAACGCCCGCGCCGTCGTGATGTTCGACATGAACGGCGACGGTGCTCTCGACATGATGGTCAACAACTTCAACGGCCCGGCCATGCTCTACCGCAACAACTCCGCCGGCAACGGCAACCACTGGATCAAGATCCGCCTGACCGGCGATCCCTCGAAGGGGGTCACGCGCGACGCCATCGGCGCGAAGATCCTCGTCGACACCGCGCACCTGAAGAATCTCTGGCGCGAGGTCTTCAGCACGATCGGCTATCTGACGTCACCTCCAAAGGAGCAGCACCTCGGCCTGGGCAGCGACACGCGCGCGGACGTGACGGTGATCTGGCCGAACGGCGAGCGGCAGACGTTCAAGGGCCTCGCCGCCGACCATAGCTACCGCATCAGCCAGGCCACAGGCCTCGAGAAGTGATCCTAGGGGCGCTCGTCCTCGCGGCGGCGGTGCGTAGCTCACCACCGCCGCACCAGAACCGCCTCGCCCGCGAAACCTCGCCTTATCTAAAACAGCACGCCACCAACCCGATCGACTGGCAACCGTGGGGTGAGGCGGCGCTCAAGGCCGCTCGCGAGCAGAACAAACCGATCTTCCTCTCCATCGGCTACTCGACCTGCCACTGGTGCCACGTCATGGCCGCCGAATCGTTCTCGGACGCCGAGATCGGCGCGCTGATGAACGCCGGCTTCATCGCCATCCTGGTCGATCGCGAGGAGCGGCCCGATGTGGACAGCACGTACATGGCCGTCGCCCGCAAACTGATGGCCGACCCCGGCTGGCCGCTGAACGTCATCCTCACCCCCGACGGCAAGCCGTTCTTCGCCGCGGCCTACATCCCAAAGGATCGCCTGCGCGCGCTGCTCACGAACCTCGGCAAGACGTGGAAGGAGCACCCCGAGCAGATCGCGTCGACGGCATCGATGGTCATGCAATCGCTCGCCCCCGAGGCGGCGGCAGGCGAAACGATCGGCGCGGAGATGCTGACGAAGTCGTACCAGCAGTTCGCCGGACGCTTCGACGCCGTCAACGGAGGCTTTCTGCCCCCGCCGAAACTCCCGGCCGCGCATCAGCTCATGTTCCTGCTCCGCTACTGGCGCCGTACCGGCGAACCGCACGCGTTGGAGATGGTGGAAACGACGCTGCGCGCCATGCGCCACGGCGCGATCTGGGACGCCAAGCGCGGCGGCTTCCACCGCTACGCCGTCGATGCCGCCTGGAACGAGCCGCACTTCGAGAAGATGCTCTGCGATCAGGCGCTGCTGGCGATGGCCTATCTCGAGGCGTATCAGGTTACGCACAAGTCGGAGTACGCCGCTACCGCCCGCGCCATCTTCACCTACGTGCTGCGCGACC
>DATLWH010000245.1:0-6614 GCA_035576505.1 Thermoanaerobaculia bacterium
GGGGGGTCGGAGATAGACCGGGATCTGACGCCCGAGTCCCAACGCCTAGTGCCTCCCGCTCCGACACCCGACACCCGACCCCCGACTCCCGCGTACGAGAGCACCACCGCATCGCCATCGTCCTGTACGGCACGATCGGGACGTTCTGGGGTGATGCGAAGCGGCCGGTCGATTTCTTTGACATCAAGGGGATCGTGGAGCAGATCGCCGCGAAGATGCACGTCGACATCACGTTCACAGGGTCTGACCAACGCTGGTTGCGCAGCGGTAAGCGGGCCGTTGCCTGGCATGGCGACCGCGAGATTGCCAGCATCGGGTTTCTTTCCGGCGACGTGTTGCAGACGTTCGGCATCAAAGGCGATGTTGCGGTTGCCGAGGTCGACATCGAGGCGATCATCGCGTCGTCGAACCTGGAGTGGAAGATGGCGCCGGTGGCTCGCTTCCCGGGCGTGCCGATGATCCTGGCCTTCACGCACGGACGCGACCTCGAGTACCAGCGCATCATCGATACGATCCGCTCGTTCGATGTACCCCATCTGCACGAGGTTGGTCTGCGCGACCGCTTTGTGCCCGAAGGGGCAGACGACGTCATCAAAACCACCCTCGGCATGTGGTATCAGGCCTTCGACCGATCGCTGACACAGGACGAGATTGCCGGATTCCAGCAGCACCTCGCATCGCGGCTCGCCGCCACCCTGCCGGTAAAATTACTCTGAGAGAGAAAAACGAACGTGAAGAAGAACCGTGACAACGACCAACTGACCCTCGCCGGAACGGAAGAGGGAGAAATCCTCGGCCGCCTCAACGATCGCGTTGAGAAAGCGATCGCCACAATTCAGGAGTTGCGCCGCGAGCGCGACACGTTGCGCCGCCAGCTCGAGGAGGCCACGGCCAGCCTGCAGCAGCAGGGAGACGCCGCCGAGCGTGCTTCGACCCTCGAAGAAGACAACGACCGCTTCCGGAAAGAACGCAGCGAGATCAAGAACCGCATCGAATCGATCCTCGGCAATCTGGAAGCGTTGGAAGAGTAGGTTGCTGGGTTGCTGAGTTGCTATGTGCTGGCTACAAACTCAGCAACCAAGCAACCCTGTAACCACCGCCCACTACCCCTTCAACACAGCCTTCGAGAACTTGATGAAGTAATCGACGCCGGATACGAGCGCGAAGAGCATCACCACCCACAGCGCCAGCTCGCCGATGAAACGGTATTCACCCAGCTCGTAGCCGACGATCAGCAAGGCGATTGCGACCACTTGCGCCACCATCTTCGTCTTGCCGAGCGGAGAGGCGGCGATGGTGACGCCGTGCTGCGCGGCGATGGAGCGCAATCCGGAGACGGCGAATTCGCGGCCGATGATGATGACGATCATCCAGGCACGGGCCAGACCGAGCTCGATGAGCGAGATGAAGGCAGCCGACATGAGGAGCTTGTCCGCGATCGGGTCGAGCAGCGCGCCAAGACGGGTCATCTTGTTGTACTTGCGCGCGAAGTAGCCGTCGAAGTAGTCGGTGATGGCGGCGACGAAGAAGATGGCCAGCCCGAGGTAGTTCGAGTACTTCGTCAGAAGCACGACCACCATGAACGGGACGAGGAAGATGCGGAAGAGCGTCAGCGAGTTCGGGAGGTTCCAGATCTCAGTAGCGACGTCTTCCGGCGGAGAAACGACGGTGGGCTTCGCGCGTTCCGTCATCGGGGAGACGGCTTCGGTGGGCAGCATGGAGGGTTCTCGAGAGTTATCCGCATCATCAGCTTAGTCGCTTTGCGCGATCGTGGGAAGCGTGGGGCCGGCACGACCGGCAGCGCTGGTTGCCGCAGGCTCGGCCACCATCATCGCGCGATGAGACTCCCGTCGGAATACAAAACGGCCGATTGACATTCCGAAGCCTGCAACCGAGAATCTCGGTCCCGCTCGACATGCGAAAGTGGCGGAATTGGTAGACGCGCAGGTCTCAGAAGCCTGTGGTCATTAGACCATGGGGGTTCGATTCCCCCCTTTCGCACCAACACCCCTTCCGCGATCCAGGCACGTTACGTTGATGCGGGGTCGGCGTCGACGTGGAACGGCTCGGTAAACCGATGAACCTCTACCGCGAGCTGGCGCTACTCTTTGTTCTTCCGATTCCGATCGCGTCCATCGCCTGGACGGTGACGCATGAAGAGGTGTTTCGGGAGCCTCGCGACTGGTGCGCCGCGAAATGCAAATCATGCCGGAGCATCTTCGCGCGCAAGTTCTTCTACCTTTTCACGTGCGAGTACTGCTTCAGTCACTACGTCACCGCCTTCTTCCTCTTCATCACCCGGTACAAACTGCTGTTCGATGACTGGCGAGGCTATCTGATCGCCGGGTTCTCGCTTGTATGGATCGCCAACGTCTACATGAGCTTCTTTGGCAGGTTGCGCCTGGAGATCAAGGAGAATCGGCTGGAGATCGCCGCGGTGGAGTCGATGGTCGACGATGCCCCGGAGAACCGGAAGAAAACAGGCCGACTCAAATGACCGAACGCTTCGCGGGGGCGCGAAGACACGCGGAGCAGGCTCCGCGGTCTCCGCGCCAGACTGCCCGAGGCTAACGCTTCTCTTTGTATTCCGTCTTGGTTTCCGACTTGTTGCCCGAGGAGTCGACGTCGGTTTCTTTCGTCGTCGTCTTCTGCTCTTTCGGATTACCGAGCATGTCGTGCTTTGTCTTCGTCTCAGTTTCGGTGATTCGTTTTTCGTCTGCCATTGATTGGCCTCCTGGGGGGATGTAGAGCAACTGCTATGCCGTTCAGCGGTACCATCCGCGCACCGAAACCGAGGTGAGCCATGCGATTCCTTCCGGCCGTAGTTCTCGTCCTTGCCGTGGCGATCAGTGCCTGCGTATCGACCGCGGTACCACAGCGGTCACCAGCGTCCGACACGGATGCGGTGCGCCAGTTCATCGCCCGCGTCGCCACGGAGATCACAGCCCGAGGTCCGGCAGCGTGGGGCGATTTCTTCGACGATTCTCCGAACTTCTTCATGGCTTCCGAAGGGAAGCTGGTCTTCGCGTCGGGTGCAGGCGCGCGAGAAGCGCTCAAGGGCCTGACCCACGTCATCACCAGCATCGAGCTTCGCTGGGGACAAGACCTGCGCATTCAACCGCTCGCGCCCGGCCTGGCGATGGTGGCCGTGCCGTGGCACGAGGTGCGCGTCGAGGCCGGCAGAAAGGTCGAGGAAGATGGGTACTTCACGGCTGTAGCCGAGTCCACGCCCGGCGGCTGGCGATTCCGCAACGCTCACTGGTCCGTCGCCACACCGCCGCCGCGCATTCCGTAGCGAGCGGTCGCCCGCGTTGCATTCGATCCGCTGGTGGCGGCGCTCACGAGCGCTACCACGTTGCAGAAGAGCAACCAGCCGCCGAACAGGCCTGCCGCATCGGGTCGGATGTTCGGGAACACGCTCGAAAAGCAGATGACGCTGACGGTGTCGAGGAACATGCCGGGCGCGGCCAGAGCGATGCCGCCGAGAGCGCGCTGCTGCGGAGGAATGGAGAGCCGCCGGAACAGCAACCGCGGCAGGCCGAACATCAGCAGCGCCGAAATCGCCAGCAGCGCGATGATCGACCACGGCCGGCCGGGATGAAACATTCGTTGACCGGCAAGACGCAGCGCAATCGTCGCCACAAGCCAGATCACCAATCCAACCATGAATACGCGTCTCATCGCTCCGATCTCCTTTTCCGCGACAGTTGCGTCGTAAATTCGTCGAGGGCCCTGCCGGTACGTCTCCAGTCGCCCGAGGCCAGACCGTCCAGCAGCAACCCATCGATTACGCCGACGATCAGCGTCGCTGTCGTGATCGCGTGCGCCCGGCCCAGCTTCGGCGCCAGCGCGGATGTAAGAAGCTCGATCCAGCTATCGACCGATCCCTGAAGATATGCGGCGTACTGCCGCGGATACTGGAGAGCCAATCCATGCATTTCGAAGAAGAGCCGCAGGTAGGGACGGTTTCGCGTGGACGTCGTCCATTTCCAGAGGGCGCGCACCAGCTCACCCACGTCCGTGCTGCCGTGCCGCCCCGCCATCATCGTTTCCAGCGCTTGCCTGGCCCGGCTTCGAATCAGCCCCATCGCCTCCACCAGCAGTTGGTCTTTCGAACCGAAGTGGTAGACGAGCAGGCGGGCTTTCGAGCCGATGGCCGCTGCCAGCGGGCGGAGCGACAGTTCGGCGACGCCGTTCTCGAGCAGGTACTTCGCCGTGGCCTCGAGAAGCTCCTCACGGCGCACCGATGTTGCCATGTAACGACTGTTTCATGAAACGATCGTTACAGTCAAGCGGAAGCCTCCCGTCGGCCTGCAACAGTTCGTCGACAACCTGCCTCCCAGCCCCGATGGGTTGCTGGCGATCAGCATCACCAACGGCAGCGCCGTGATCTACGGATCGACGACCGACAACCGGACGAACGACAGCTTCATCACCATTGCCACCCGACCGTGAGGCCGGCCCCGGCGACGGTCCTTTCATAGATTCGTGTTCGCACCGGAACACTCGTTGCTCGCGAACATCCGCCGGAGTAACCTGTTCGCGTCCGCGCCGAGACTCCAGAATGCGCCTATCCTCTATCGCCTCGATTTTGATCGTTTCCGCCATCCCGCTCGCCGCCGCGGTCCGCACGCCGCCGGCCCACGAGCTCCGTCAAACGGCCTCCCCCGCCACCCCGAAGAGCGGCGTACGGGCCGAGTTGCTCCATGACCTCGACGACATGCAGAAGAAGATCCTCTCGCTGGCGTCGGCGATGCCTGCCGAGAAGTACGCCTGGCGGCCAGTCCGCGGGGTCCGCTCCGTCAGCGAGGTGTACATGCACATCGCGGGCGGCAATTACACGCTGGTCAGTTTCGTCGGCGACAAGCCGATGCTCGATACACGTTCCTACGAGCGCGTCACCGAGAAATTCCGAGTCGTGGAAGAGTTGCGCCGGTCCTTCGACTACCTGCGCAACGCCATCATCAACACCAGCGACGCGGATCTCGACAAACCCATTCGCATGTTCGGCAACGACAGCACGGAGCGGGCGGCCTTCATGATGGCTCTGAACCACCTGCACGAGCACCTCGGGCAATCGGTTGCCTACGCGCGCATGAACGGCGTCGTCCCGCCATGGAGCACCGAGTAGTCAGCGCTCGTACCGCGTGGCGTACTCGGGGGCGGCCACACCAGCGACGATCCGCTGGTCATCGACCGGCGCCGAAGGCGTGAGCGCGAGCGGAATGATGCCGGCCCAGATCGGCAGGGCGTAGTCCTCCTCATCATCCACCGGCGGACCGCTGCGGATCTTGGCCGAGGCCTCAGCCAGAGGCATGGCGATGACGAGCGTCTGCCGGAGCTCCACCTCGTTGGGCGGACGCACATCGCGCACGCGGCCCGTGCAAACATGCTCGACGAGCGCCTCGAGCACCCGCAGCTTTTCCTCACGCTCGACAACCTCGCGACCTCTCCCGAGAACGACGACGGAGCGATAGTTCATCGAGTGATGGAACGCCGAGCGGGCCATGACCAGTCCGTCGAGGATGGTGACGGTCACGCAGGCGTCGATGCCCTCGCGCAGCGTGCGGAGCATCCTGCTGGCCGCCGAGCCGTGGAAGTAGAGGGTCTCACCGATCCGGGTGTGGATGGTGGGAATGACGACCGGGGAACCGTCGACGACGAAGCCGACATGGCAGAGCAGCGACTCGTCGATGATGGCGTTGATCGTCTCGCGGCCGTAGTCCGCCCGTTTGGCCAGGCGTTTGACGGTGGTCCGTGGCGATTGCAAAGAGAACGTTTGTTCTAGTACAGTATTGCTCATATGGCAGTACAACGCTACCTCAATGGAACAACCGCCGTCAAGATCGCCGGCAGCGCGGAGTCGGCGGTCGCGAACGGGAAACTCGCCGGCGGCGAGCGCCTTCCGCCCGTCCGCGTGCTGGCCCGGCACCTCGGAGTCAGCCCGGCCACCGTCGCCGCCGCCTACCGCATCCTGCAGGAGCGCGGGATCGCATTCGCAGAAGGGCGGCGAGGAACGATCATCCGCCACGCCTCCCCCGCCGCGCCGGCGGCGCCCGCGCTGCTGCCGCCTCATGTCCGCGACCTGGCCACCGGCAATCCGGCCGCCGACCTGCTGCCCGGCCTTGCCCCCTTTCTCCGCAAGCTCGACGGCGGACCGCGCCTTTACCGGGATGACCTCAATGACCCGGACCTCGTGGCGCTGGCGCGAAAGCAGTTCACCGCCGACGGTGTGCCAGCCGGCTCGGTCGCCGTCGTGAGCGGCGCGTTGGACGGCATCGAGCGCGTGTTGCGTGAACAGCTTCGCCCGGGAGACCGGGTCCTCGTCGAAGACCCCTGCTTCACCGGCATCGCCGATCTCCTGCACGCCCTCTCTTTGGTTCCAGTGCCTGTCGCACTCGACGAGGAAGGTCTGCTGCCCGCGGCGATTCAGCGCGCGGGAACAGCGGAGGCCATCATCGTCACACCACGGGCACAGAACCCGACCGGTGCCGCCGTCACGGAGCAGCGGGGAAGGCAACTGCGGGCGATTCTGCGGCAACGGCCGGAGCTTCTAGTGATCGAAGATGATCACGCCGGCCCTGTGGCCGGAGCCCCGTACGTGACGCTCGTCG